>JAZUJZ010000103.1:0-1539 GCA_045643025.1 Alphaproteobacteria bacterium | reverse complement strand
TCTTTCCAATTTACCACCAGATTACTTGTTTGTTCTGCCGGTATATTGGCTGTGATTTCTCAAATCGGGGACTTGTTTGAATCCTTTATTAAACGTCGTTTAAATATTAAAGATTCCAGCAATTTGATTCCCGGTCACGGGGGTGTTTTTGATCGTGTGGATGGTCTGCTCTTTGCTGCGGTGATTACGGCGTGGATTGTTTATGCGACCAGTTCGGGGGTAATTCAATCATGACGGCATTCATTTATTTGTTTGCTTTTGTTTTGGTTTTATCCCTTGTGGTGATTGTCCATGAGGGAGGTCATTTTTTAGTGGCTCGTGCCTGTGGGGTCAAGGTGGTTGAATTTTCTTTGGGATTTGGCCGAGAACTATGGGGACGGGTGGATAAACATGGCACACGTTGGAAAGTGTGCTTGGTACCTTTAGGGGGATATGTTAAAATGTTGGGTGATGCTGATGTGGCCAGCACCAAACAATCCACAGAAAAAATAGCTCCCGAAGATATGGATAAAACCTTTTTATCTAAAAAACTTTGGCAAAGAGCGTTAATTATTTTTGCAGGTCCCGGAACCAATTATTTATTGGCTTTTGTTTTGTTAACAGCTTTATTTTGGTTTGTTGGTGTTTTTACTCTTACACCAAAGGTAGCTTCTGTGTTGGAAGGATCTGTTGCTCAACAAATCGGAATCCAATCAGGTGATACCATTGAAAGTATTAATGCCCATCCGATTGCTTCTTTTGCTGATATTAAAAGAGTTTTGGTGTTGACTGAATATGGTCAAGATTTAAAAATTCAGGTTTTACGTGGTGATGAACATGTGGTGCTCAGGTCTTCAGCCCTTAAAGAAACAGATGGTCAAATTGTTTTGGGGATTACAGGGGATGCCACACAAATTGAAGTCAAGGAAAACTTAAATTTCTTTCAAGCGATTTCGGAATCAGCAAAAACAATTTGGGAAACAACAACGGATACTTTATCTTATTTATGGCAAATTATTACAGGACATCGTGTTCCAAAAGATTTAAGGGGACCTTTGGGAATTGCTGAAGCTTCGGGTGATGCTTTCTTAGGGGGATGGATTGTTTTGGTGGGATTTATTGCACAAATCTCTATTGCTATCGGATTGATGAATTTATTACCAATTCCCGTATTAGACGGGGGACATTTGGCTTTCTATGCTGTTGAAGCTGTGATGCAGCGGCCATTGTCACAAAAGGCACAAAATGCCTGTATTTGGGTGGGATTCGGTATTTTAATGCTGATTTTTGCCTATTCGTTATTTTTAGATGTTCCACGTATTTTTCAAAGGATTTTCGGATGAAAACATTAAAATATGGTTTGGCTATTTGTGCGTTGATGGCTTTTTCTGTTCAAGCGGAAGAATTGAAATCTGTTCAGATTTCGGGAACAAAGCGGATTGAAAATGCCACGGTGATGAGTTATTTGGGGTTAAAAGAAGGATCTGAAGTCGGTGAAAGTGAATTGGATCAAGCCTCTAAAACCCTTTTTGCAACAGGGTTATTTTCGGATGTTCAAGC
>JAZUJZ010000102.1:0-3219 GCA_045643025.1 Alphaproteobacteria bacterium | reverse complement strand
AGTGCTTTTTACAACGGCAGGAATGCATCCTTTGGTTCCTTATTTGATGGGACAAAAACACCCGGCCGGCAATCGCCTCACTGATATTCAAAAATGTATTCGCACCAACGATATTGATTCCGTTGGGGATACCAGCCATTTGACGTTTTTTGAAATGATGGGAAATTGGTCTTTGGGTGATTATTTTAAAAAAGAAATGGTGGCTTGGAGTTATGAATTTTTAACTGCTCAGTTGGGTTTTAAGCCCGAACAGCTGGCTGTGACAGCTTTTGCGGGTGATGCGAATGCGCCTCGTGATGAAGAAACAGCAGCCCTCTGGAAAGCCCAAGGATTGAAAGAAAATCAAATCTTTTTCTATGGGGCGGACGATAACTGGTGGGGATTGGCCGATGGTGGTCCTTGTGGTCCAGATACGGAAATGTTTATTGATAATGGACAAGCGCCTTGTGGTCCTGATTGTGGCCCCAGTTGTCATTGTGGTAAATATACCGAAATTTGGAATGACGTCTTTATGCAATATGAAAAGAAAAAAGATGGTTCTTTGGTGCCGTTATCTCAAAAAAACGTGGATACAGGTATGGGCTTGGAACGTGTGCTTTCCTTTATGAATGGGACAAATGATGTCTTTACAACGGAGCTTTTCCAAGGCATGCGCACAAAGTTAGAGGAAATTTCTGGTAAAAAGTATGCCGACAATTTGGTGCCTTTCCGTAAGGTTTTGGACCATGTGCGGACATCTGTTTTTATTATGGGGGATGATAAACATTTGGTGCCGTCTAATACCGATCAAGGCTATGTCTTGCGCCGTTTGATTCGTGTGGCCATTCGGAATTTAAAAAAGATTGGGATTACGGATTTTGTGTTGCCAAAACTCGCCGAATGTGTGTTGAATCAATATCAGGCATACTATCCGGAATTGGTGCGTAATCGTGATTTTATTATGACAGAATTGGATAAGGAAGAACAACTCTTTAACCGCACAATTACCGCAGGGCTGAAAGAAATGGATAAAGTGCGTTCTCGTTTAACGGGAACACAAATTGATGGGCAAACGGCTTTCCATTTATATGATACCTATGGTTTCCCGTTGGAATTTACCCAAGAAGAAGCCAAAGAACACAATTTGACGGTGGATGTGGATGGCTTTAATAAGTGTTTTGAAGCCCCCCAAGAATTGTCCAGAAAAGGTGCTGAACAAAAATTTAAAGGGGGCTTGGCCGATACATCGGAAAAGTCTGCTCATTATCATACAGCCACCCATATTATGCAGGCAATTTTACGCCAAATGTTTGGCAAGACTGTGGAACAACGTGGCTCCAATATTACACCGGAACGTATGCGTTTTGACTTTTCTTTTGAACGTAAAATGACACCGGAAGAAGTGAAATATTTACAAGACAAAGTGAATGAAGTGATTAGTCAAAAAATTCCTGTCGTTTGTGAAGAAAAGACTTTGGCGGAAGCTGAAGCCGAAGGGGCAATGTGCTTATTTAAAGATAAATATAACGCCCAAAATGTGAAGGTTTATACCATTGGAGATGTGTCTAAGGAAGTTTGCGGGGGTCCACACGCCAAAAACACAGGGGATTTGGGACATTTCCGTATTTTAAAAGAAGAATCTTCTTCGGCCGGTGTGCGCCGTATTAAAGCAGTATTGGAGTAACATGAAAGAAACAAATCAAACAAATAATGACACGTCTTTGGCAATGTTGCCGGCCGTGTTGGATTTTTTTAGTCGCCAACAATCCACTTGGTCTAAAAAAGGGGTATCTGCCACTCAAGGTATGAAGTATGCCCGTCAGGTCAATGGAGTTTTATCACTGATTGCATCGGTGCAAAAGAATGGTCGTTTATCTGATTTACGTCAGATTTTGGCAAATTACATTCAAACAGAATTACCCACTCCGCAAGAACGCTTACGCGTTTTGGGAATGGCGGAAGATTTATGGATTCAAGGAGATCAAGCTTTACAAGATATTTGTTGGTGGTATCAAAATTATCCGGAAGTTTATGCCGAAAAAATAGCCCTTAATAAAGCGGCAATTAAATTGGATCGCTTCAGAGATTTCGTTCGTTCAACAAATGTGCCTCATTACAGTTTTATGCCCTTGAGTAAAGGGGAAAATCCTGTTTTTTCCTATAATCCGATGGTGTGGAAAAAAGTGACTCAATCTTCTGAAATTCATGGAAAAAATATTACTGCTGAGCCCTATGAAAAATGGTTGAAAAGTCATTCTGCAGCCCGTCGATACAAAACCAATAAAGAAACTGTAAAAAATGTTTTTAAGGATTTTATTTTGGAGGCACACGATTATTTTCATTCAGAGGAAAATGCCCTTAAATTAAAAGGAAAAGTTCGTTAATCGGTTATAAAAGCAACAAAAAACAGGAGAGATTTTCCCTCCTGTTTTTAATATATGACTGAATATAACTATTTAATCAATTCATTGACAACGTCCAATTCCATTTGTGTGAATTCTTTACGACGTTCATCTGTTTCTGTGGATAAACGTTTTTCCAATGTTTCCTTACGTTTTGTTAATTGTCTGTCATCCAATTTGGCTAATCTTTCACGGATCATATCTTTACGTTTAGCCATCATTTCAGATTTTCTCTCCTCTGCTGACAAACCTTTTCTCATTTGTTGAGCTACTTGAGTTCTGGCTGTATCTTTTTGAGTTTGTGCATCAGCCGCACCTGCTCCACCCAATAAAACCAAACCGGCCACAGCCACCATCATAATTTTACGAAACATTTTATCTCCTTTTGTTAAATATTCGTGAAAAAACCGTGCTTTTTAAAAGTACAGATAGAATTGTAGGTCATCATTTTATAAATTGCAAGTATTTTTTTATCAAATAAAAAACTCCCCGCTTGAGACAGGGAGTTTTCTTGTTTAGATGAGATTATTATTTAATAATCTTGGAAACTGTACCAGCGCCCACTGTATGACCACCTTCACGAATAGCGAAGCGTAATCCTTCGTTCATGGCGACTGGAACGATCAACTTCACTTTCATAGTGATGTTATCGCGCGGCATAACCATTTCTGTACCGGCTGGTAATTCAACAGTACCAGTCACGTCCGTTGTACGGAAATAGAATTGAGGACGGTAGTTTCCAAAGAATGGTGTATGACGTCCACCTTCTTCTTTTGTTAACACATAGCATTGGCATTCAAATTCTGTGTGTGGTGTGATAGAACCAGGAACAGCCAAA
>JAZUJZ010000101.1:0-1896 GCA_045643025.1 Alphaproteobacteria bacterium | reverse complement strand
CCCAAAATTGTTCCGGCCACCATTGCAATGGAAAAACCAAAAAGCGTTTCTCCACCAACAAACAACAGAACCAACACCACAAACAAAGTGGTAATACTGGTCAATAAAGTTCTGGACAATGTTTCATTAATACTTTTATTGAGCAATTCCGAAATCGGCATTTTGCGATATTTTTTTAAATTTTCACGTATACGATCATAGGTCACAATGGTATCGTTACAATCGTATCCGGCCAAAGACAAAAGTCCCGCCACAACAACCATATTAAATTCAAATTGGAAAAGGCTGAAAATACCCACAACAATAATTAAATCATGTGCCATCGCCAAAATACAATTAACCGCAAAGGGCCATTCAAAACGGAACCAAATATAAATCATAATAACGGCCAAAGCCAACACAGTCGCCAATAAGCTGTTATACTTAAGTTCATCCCCGATAGAAGGACCAATAATTTCCACTTTGCTATAAGTGTAAGACACCCCTAAAGCAGATTTTATTTTTTCCAATAAGGCATTACTATTTTCTGATTCAGTCGGTTGAGCCTCAATCAAAATTGTTTTTCCTTCCAATCCCACAGATTGAATAGTCAAACCTTTTAAGAAATCCAACTTTGAACGAACTTCATCTAATTGAATTTCTTCTGTTGAATTCGCCTCAATTTGAATTCCCCCTTCAAAATCAATTCCGTAATTTAACCCTCGGGTAAAAAAGGAAACAAAAGACACAATTAACATAAGGACAGATAAAATATATCCCCATTTAGATTGTTTCATAAAATCAAAGTGATATTCACGTTTCTTAAACAAGTTATTCATCTTATTTACCTCTTTCTTATAAATTAATTTTCGTGGGTTTCTTTTGTTTAATCCAGGCTAACAATAAAAGCTTAGATACACAAATTGCTCCAAATAAGGTTGTGGCCAACCCTAACCCCAAAGTAACACCAAATCCACGCACCGGACCAGATCCTAACCAGAACAAGAACAAAGCCGCAAACAAAGTAGTAAATTGGCCATCTAAAATTGCCCCAAAAGAACCGGCAAATCCACGCGTAATAACTTCTGTCGGAACGGTAATCCCATGCATTTTTTCTTCCTTCATGCGTTCATAAATAAGCACGTTAGAATCCACCGCCATCCCCACGGTCAAAGCAATACCGGCCAATCCGGGAAGCGTCAAAGTCGCACCCAATAAACTTAAAAGAGCAATCAGCATAATACCATTTGCTATTAAAGTTAAGTCAGCAATCACACCAAAGAATCCATAGACTACAATCATGAACACCAAGACCAAAATTCCACCGATAATACAGGCAATCGTTCCGGCTTTAATGGAATCTTCACCAAGTCCCGGACCAACCACACGTTCTTCAACCACAGTCAAAGGAGCAGGCAAAGCACCAGAACGAAGCAATAAAGCTAAATCATTGGTCGCTTGAACAGTAAAGTTCCCGGTAATAATCCCCTGACCGCCCGTAATTGGGGAATTAATTGTTGGCGCAGAAATAACATTACCATCCAACACAATTGCCAAACGACGTCCCACATTCTCACGGGTCGCTTTGGCAAATTTTTTAGCCCCAGCTGCTTTAAAGCTGAAAGAAACAGCCGGACGCCCCTGTTCATCATAAACACCACGCGCATCATCCAAACTTTCACCGCCCACAACAATGGCACGTTTCAAAACAATATATCCTGTTTCATCCCCCATTACCAGCATGGAATCAGCCGGCATTTTACCAACACGTGCTGATTGGACAGATGTTTCTTCATCCACTAAATGGAAAGTCATTTTTGCTGTTTTTCCCATTAAGGCTTTAATTTCACTTGGATCTTGAACACCAGGCAATTGAATCACAATTCTATCTAATCCTTGTTGTTGAATTTGAGGTTC
>JAZUJZ010000100.1:0-3988 GCA_045643025.1 Alphaproteobacteria bacterium | reverse complement strand
GCCGGATTTAAGGTTGCACGCAGTCAATTAAAGATGAACGAAGCCTTTAAGGTTATGGGCATCTTTGATGTGGCCGTTGCTTTGCATCCGGACGTTGAACAAACTGTTCGTGTTGTGATTGCCCGTTCTGAGGCCGAAGCCAAAAAGGTTAAGGATAAAAAAGCCGCCAAAGCAGAAAAAACTGCCGAAAAAGAAGCTGTTGCTCCTGTGGCCGAATAATCCTGATTTTGAATAATGAGAAACCGCCCGAATTTTTGGGCGGTTTTTTGTTGTGGTAAAAACTCTTGACAAAAAACAATCTTCGTGGTACAATAGACCTTGGACGATAAAAAGGCTTGTTAAACGTAATACTCCTCAACATGTCGAACAAGTCGTGGATTTCTCCCCCTCTTTTTATCGTCCACTGTAAAGTTAGGAGGGCGCTTTATGGAATCTTTGGTTGAGAGCTTGAAAAAACTATCCTATGCAGAATTACATGGATTGGTACAGCGCGCCAAGATTGATTACCCGCAGGGTATGGTGGATAATTTGGCCGAAGAAGAACCCTCTGCTTATGAAGCGTTATGTGTTTTAGTTGGTGAATTGCGTCGTCGTCAAGCTGAAATGGAATCGCAAAATAATATTCCCGATAATCAAATAGACGTACAACCTATTCGACCGATCAGCCGGATGTTAGTTTCCCCTGCTGTCAAAAAAACTTGGATCCCTCAGGAACAATATCCCGCCTTTAAAGTGTACCTAAAATCAACCACAACTTTAACAGATATTATATCAAAAGGATGGCATTATCGGTGTCGTTCCTTTAATTGGGCGGCCTTTGGGAATCTGATGCGGTATTGGACAATCGGGTTTTTAATGGGAAAGCCTGAAATACAAAAAATGGATACATTTGTCCAAATGCAAGCCGATCAGAAAACCTTGGCCAAAGTGGTTGAAATTCAACATATTCAACGAAAGTTACGTAAAAAATATCCTTTACCACAGATTGATTGGTATTCATTTCCTTTTGAAAAAAGACAAGAAATTCGTCATCAATACGATCAAATTAAATATCAATTGGAACAGGATATTTTTTCTGAATCTTGTCGCCGACATTTTATGGGACGCAAAGTAAAACCTGCCCATAAAATTATTGATAATACAAGAAGTTCCAGTTTTATTCAGGGACGGGAATTTATGCACAGTTTCTTAACAGGGGAACATTATGTTAAGCCAACGACAGACTGTGGTTATAATCAAGACCGTATAGACATTATTGAAGATAAAATTTTTCGTATGGCTCAACAATTAAAACATCGTTACCATATTACGGGAAACATCCGTTAATTAATAGTATTGCCGAAAAGTATGTGTATAGACCATTTTCAGGGCTTCTTTACCCTTTGATCGACGATTTGAACCGACCTTTAACCGACATTCACGAGCATGGATTAATTTTGCAGCGGATTTAAATTTTTTGTGTTCTTTTTTCATTCAGATATTTCCTTTTTATTTTTGTAACATTAAATGATTTTTTAATAAAGAATTTTGTTGTGCCAACCATTTAGAATGTCTTTGATGGGGGACAATGTTATCCCACGCGTTTGGGTTGGCAAATGTTTCTAAACGAGCATAGGGATCTTGCCCCCTTAGGATTAAATCCAAACCACTAATGTTTTTTGGATGATTTAACAGGCAATCCCGTGGATTTAATTTTTTGCCATTATATTTAATATGCTGACACCAATTTTCCAATAATTCCGGACCATCCATTAAACAAATGTCTAATACGATGATTTTTCCCTGCTCATTGATGACAAACGGAACAAAATGATTTGTCCATTTAAAATTGTGCAAACCACCATTTTGTAATTGAACGGAACAGGAAAGTTTTTCATCACAATATCCGCCATTTTCTTTTGGGACAACCAAAAATCCGGCTTCTTCACCTTGATCGGTTAAGATTTGGCAGATGATTTTTGTGCGTTCTTCACATCCTGTTCTGAATAACTCGGGATGCAGGCGTGAATCCTTTTTAAATTGATTGAACGCTTGAATAATTTTTTGGTTTTTCATTCTTTTAAGGGACATAAGGTTATTATACCATAAATTTTAATTTTTGTCAAAAAATATCATTTTCGTCAAATTGTTGTTTTTTTTACCCTTGACGTTCTTTTCTTTTTATGCCAAACTCCAAATTAAAATACAGGAGAACTTGTCATGGCTAAAACCTATAAAACTATACAAGAAAGAATGTTGGCGGAGCAGATGAAAGACGAAAAACGGACCTATTACTATAATCGGATTAATCAATTTTGGACAATAGCCAAACGCTTCGCTTTGATTGGTATGTTGGGTTACGGAGCCCATTGGGGATATAAAAATCAACACAGTGTTAAATCTTTTTTGAAATCTCATTCGGCACCAATTCAGGAAGTTGGTAAAGATTTTGCCGAAGGGGTAGGTATGATTCGGGATACTTTTGAAACCGAAAAAAATGCCCGCCAAGTGGAAGAGTATCACAAAATTCGTAAAAAGAATATCAAAGACTATCAAAAATTAGGTGTGGATCCCAATTTTAAGTATGCCGAATCTGGGACCAAGGAATATGATGAAACCTTACAGTATTATCGTGAATCCGGTGTCTTTAAACGGGATTAAAAATGAATGGATTTAGTATACCATGAAACGTCTTACACTTAAAGATATTCAAAAATATTTTAAATTTGATGGCAATATGGCCATTCAAGATGAGTTAGAACGGATGTTTATGATGTTGTCGGCCACAGAAGACGGCCAACAATTATTAAAGGATATTATCGCTAATCCAAAAATAAAAAAGCCCCTATATATTTCACAAGGAAATGTATCCAAGGGTTTTGTTGGTATAACAGAAGCACAGGACGGTTTAATTATATTAAAGGAAATTATATCCCAACAATCCAATTTAACCCCGGACGAGCAATACTTTAATTTTTTGGATCAAACGAATGCTTTATCACATGAATTGTTTCATGTCAAAACGGCGTCCGATTATCAAAAACATTTATTTATTCCGATTCAATGGAACATTTATAACTATTTAGTAGATGAGGCCAGAACTTATGCTTATGAAAATTGTGTCATTCGTAAAGCGATTACAGAGATTCAACCCGATATCCAATCCGACATTCCAAATCGGGATGAATTAATTTTTCAAAGGATGACGGCAACGGGTAAATATGCACGAAGTGTTCGAAAATATATTGATTCTTATTTAGAAACTTATTGTCATTCAAATCATCGGTATTATGCTTTAAAAAATCATTTTGCATCTCAAAAGTTTCAAAGGGAAATGACCAAGTTATTGGGAATTGGAACGCCGGTTCATTTAAAGGATTGTTCTTGGTATATTCCCTCTGATAAAGGTGGATACTACCTATGTGGTCAAAGTAGGTTTGTTGAATTTAATCAAGATGGAAGTCCTGTATATTCTTGCGAAAAAACACCCGATGGGTATTATCGATCAACGATTTTATCTGAAACAGGTTTTTCCTTTACTTCCACATGTCCATCCAAGTGGATTGTCAGCAAATATTCAAAATCTCATCCTGAATTGAGTATCGTGGTAGAATGTCCCAAAAACATTCGCCGATTTACTTTATCGCGCCCCATCCTTGAATCAGAGCGTATTCAGTTCGTGTGTGATTTAAATCAACATCGTGATTTTAACGATAAAATTTTAGATTCTTCTTTAAAATTTGATGCAGAACTTACTTTGCCCGAAATAATCCATTGGCGTGAACGGTTGAGAAGTAAAATGAAATCTCAAACTTCTGTCAAACCCTTCCTAAAAAGAAAATCAAAGTGTTTATAAGATATAAGGCGATTTTTTTGTTAGTGGGATTTATTCTCTATGTTCACCCATAACGGGGCTGCTTACGGCGTTGCCTATACTATCGTTTCGGTTGAACCAACGGGTTTATTCACCCACCACTTTATCCCAAATAAAAAAACACCCGAATGGGTG
>JAZUJZ010000099.1:0-4793 GCA_045643025.1 Alphaproteobacteria bacterium | reverse complement strand
GCAAAGACATCTAAAAAAATTGATGTTGCTTTACAAAAAAAGTATAAAACAAAACGTGATGGATTGGTGCAAAAAATTAAAGCGCTTTGTTTGAATCCTATCTATTTAGATTTACTTGTTAATAAAATTAACGAAACGAATTCTTCGTTGATGATGTTAGAGGGACGCTTAATGCGATTGGCCAGTGCGTGTAAAATCAATCGTGATGATTTTTTAAAGGTCTATATGCAACATTCCGGAGAAACCTCTTGGTTAAAATCTAAGGATAAAAAAGCAGATAAAAAGTGGTCTTTATTTTATGATAAGTATTTGAAAGAAGCACGGGGAATTTATGAAAATATTTTACAAATTTCCAAACAAACGGGTATGGGTGTCCCTGTCTTTCGTCAATTAGTTAATGTGGTGCGTAAGGGTCGTCAAGAGATGAATAAGGCCAAACAAGAAATGATTGAAGCCAATCTGCGTTTGGTTATTTCTATTTCCAAACGTTATATGCACCGTAATTTGCAATTTTTAGATTTAATCCAAGAGGGAAATATTGGTTTGATGAAAGCGGTTGATAAATTTGAATATCAACGGGGAAATAAATTTTCTACCTATGCAACTTGGTGGATTCGTCAATCTATTACTCGGGCGATTGCTGATCAAGCCAGAACGATTCGTATTCCTGTCCATATGATTGAAACGATCAATAAAATGCTCAGGACCAGCCACCAAATGCAAATGGAAACAGGACATGAACCCACGCCAGAAGAATTGGCCCCCAGAATGAATTTATCGGCAGAAAAAATTAAAAAGGTTATGAAAATAGCCAAAGAACCGATTTCTTTGGAAACACCCGTTGGGGATGAAGAAGACACACATTTAGGTGATTTTATTGAGGATAAGAATACCATTCAACCTTTGGAGGCCGCAATTCAATCGAATCTGCGTCAGTCTTGCACAGCTGTTCTTTCAACATTATCTCCCCGTGAAGAAAGAGTCTTGCGGATGCGCTTTGGTATCGGTATGAATACGGATCATACTTTGGAAGAGGTTGGGGCACAATTTGCTGTGACACGGGAACGTATCAGACAAATTGAAGCAAAAGCTTTGCGTAAATTGAAACATCCGACAAGGTCTAGAAAATTACGCAGTTTCTTAGAGGATATGTAAAATTCTACTTGACAAATCGTTGATAAGCCCTTACACTTCCTTGTAAGGGGAAGAGTTTTATGTCAAATAATTTTTCACAAAAAATTTTAATGAGTCAGACGTTTGACGGATTGGCTTTGGTAGATGGTTTTTCAAAGGGGATGGCTGTTGTTTTAAAACCAATGGGGGATTATAAGATTGAAACAACAGACCTTCCAGAAAAAGAAATAGAACGTTTCCATTTGGCTTTAAAAACATTGGAAAGTGAATTATCTGATATATTAAAAAACAAAATTTCAGATTCTCAAAAAAAATTATTGGAAACTTCTTTAATGCTTTTGAAGGATAGAGGATGGAATCGTCAGATTGAAAACTTTATTTTGCAAGGTGTTACTGCTGAAACATCTATTCATCAATCCATTGAAAATTTGGCAGAAAAGATTATTCAAATAGAAGATATCTATTTAAAAGAGAAATTGAATGATTTTCAAGATTTGGCTATTCGTGTTTTACAAACCTTGAATAATATGAATACGAAACATCCGAAAAAGAAAACACGTGTTAAACAAATTATTTTGGTGGCGCATAATTTGGGACCGGCAGAATTAATGGATTATGATTTGAATCAAGTCAAAGGAATTGTCTTGGAAAAAGGTTCAAAGACGATGCATTTGGCAATCGTTGCTCGTGCTTATGGGATTCCTTTGGTTGGTGGTATAGCGGATGCGTGTCATCAGATCAACTCGGGTGATCTTATTTTAATAGATGGCGATAATGGTCGTGTTTATCAAAATCCATCGGATGATATTCAAGATTCCTTTGCCTTATATCAAAATATAGAAAGAAAAAAACGTATACAAGAGTCGAAAAATAAATTAAAACCTTCTTTGACAAAAGACGGGTGTTATATTGAGTTGGGTATTAATTTGGGGTTGGCAGATGATATTTTGACAGAGGGAATTCCCCCTTTTGATAAAGTTGGATTATATCGGACAGAATTACCATTTATGTTAGCCAAAGAATTACCAAATTGTGCCACACAGGTAAAGACATATCGTAAAGTTTTGGCTCACGCCAATGGAAAACCCGTTGTTTTCAGAACATTGGATATTGGTTCGGATAAGGTTTTACCCTATATTGCCAAGCAAAACGAAGAGAATCCGGCAATGGGGTGGCGTTCTACTCGTATGACATTAGATAGAAGGGCCCTTTTACGAACTCAATTAAGGGCTTTAATCCGTGCTGTAGACGGGAATCCGCTGTGGGTAATGTTTCCTATGATTGCAGATATAGGGGAATTTATCCTTGCAAAAAATACATTAAATTTAGAATTAGAACAAGCAAAAGCGAGAAAGGAAATTTTACCTTCGCAAGTTTATGTGGGAAGTATGTTGGAAATCCCCAGTTTGGTTTTTCAATTAAAAAAACACATTCATTTATTTGATTTTATTTCTGTTGGAACCAACGATTTATTACAATTTATGTATGCGGCAGACAGGGGAAATGAAAATGTTGCCTCCAGATATGATACTTTGTCTGTTGGATTTTTATCTGTTTTATCATATATTCGGCAAATTTGTGCTGAGGCAAAGGTGCCATGTTCTGTTTGTGGGGAGATGGCTGGGCGTCCCATTGAGGCACTCGCTTTAATAGGTTTGGGATATACCTCTTTGTCTATGAATCCACGCAGTTTGTTGTCGGTCAAAACGGCATTAAGGGAAATAGACCAAAAAATGTTAAATACATATTTAACTCGTCTGATGGAAACAGAACATCTTTCTATTCGGACGGAATTGATGGCCTATTTACGAGATCATCATATTCAGTATTAAAAGGGGAATAAAATGCTTACTTTGTTTGCGGATATCGGGGGATCACATGCACGTTATTGTTTTGTAAAACAGGGAAAATTGGGTAAAATTTTTTCTCTCAATTGCGATGATTATGCAAATCCAATTGATTTGTTATCCAATATCATTCAAACAAGTTCGGAAAAAATTACCCAAATGTTTATTGCGGTAGCCGGTCCGATGCAAAAAGGTAAAGTGCAATGGACAAATCGTCCGTCCTGGTCTTTAAATGAGTTAGAATTAAAAAAATATTTTCATTTGAAAAAGGTTGCTCTCTATAATGACTTATATGCTCAAGGAGTAGGGGTCAAACTTTCCCCTAAAAAAACAGCCCTTTTAATGAATATCGGAACGGGGTTTGGTTCATCTATCATTCAAAAAGGCCAGGTTATCCCCTGTGAATTTGGCTTGACCTTGGATGAACACAATAAAAAGAAAGAAACGTATCTCTCTGCTCAAGGCATTATACGTATGTATCATGAGTTAGGGGGAGATCGAAAAATATCATCTGCCAAAGAAATAGATTTTAAAAGAACCCAGCATGATAAAATTGCCATAAAGACCTATCAACAATTCTATACGTTATGGGGAAAAACAGCCGGAAATATCACAACAGCCTTAATGTATTTTGATACCGTTTTATTATGGGGTGGGTTAATTCCACATACCCCAAAGGATTTTCAGACTTTTATGCGGGCTTTTCATCATAAATCTTATCCCAAATATCAACAAAAAATTTCGGTAAAATTAGTAAAGGGAAGCTCTTTAACTTTTAAGGGGTTACAACATTTGTCAAAGATTTGATTCTTTGAATCATGGCGATAAAACCATTACGACGTGTGGGAGATAGATTTTCCTCTAACCCCAGTTGTTTGAAAATACTTTCCAAATCTAGTGCTTGAATTTCATGGGCTGTTTTACCATTGATTAAAATCAGTAAGACGGCCTCTAATCCTCGAACTAAAACGGCATCGCTGGCTGCCTTAAAATAATATTTGTTTTCTTTTTGCTCCGCCTTAATCCAAACTTGCGATTGGCATCCTTCCACTTTATTCGTTTCTGTTTTTTCCGCCTCTGATAGGGGCTCCATTTTTTCGCCCAGTTCTATAAGATAACGGTATTTATCTTCCCAATCTGTCAGATAGGAAAAGTTTTCTATTAATTCATTTTCTGTCATTTTAATTTCCTTCATATTGGCGCATTAAACCGGCTAAAATTCCTTGAATTTTTACACGATTAACATTAAAAATACGGGTTTCATATTTTGGATTGGCCGGCTCTAAAGCAATACTGTCATTTTTATGATAGAATTTTTTTAATGTGACTTCGTATTCATCAATCAATGCCACAACAATTTGACCATTTTGCGCTCGCTCCGTATGGTGAATAATTACAGTGTCACCATCCATAATTCCCGCATTAATCATAGAATCTCCTTCTACTTTCAGGGCATAGTATTCCCCATGACCAATCATTGTATTAGGAACAGTAATTTTTGCGTTTGTATCGGCAATGGCCTCTATCGGTAATCCGGCTGCGATTTTACCATATAGGGGGAGTTCAGTACAATTTTCATTGGAGATTTCTTGTAATTGGGGTAATGCCAATCCTCTGTGTTGATGTGGAATACGACTTAAACTGTTTTGGTTTTCCAAACTTTTGATAAGCCGATGAATACTGGATTTAGATTTTAATCCCATAAAACTTTTCATTTCTTCAAAATTTGGTGCGTATCCATTTTTATTTGTGTAAGTTTTGATAAATTCCAATAAAGCATGTTGTTTTGGGGTCATTTTATATCTCCTAATA
>JAZUJZ010000098.1:0-21836 GCA_045643025.1 Alphaproteobacteria bacterium | reverse complement strand
AGTCCTTTTAAATAATCCTGTAAAATTTGATAAGATTCTCCCAGTTTTTGAAAAAGACTCGCTTCTTTTTTGGAGATATCAGGATGATATTTTTTAGCCAAAAGTTTGTATTGTTTTTTAAGTTCTTCTTTTTTTAATGGGAAAGTCAGCCCCATAAAAGCCATTGCCCTTTGAACTTTTGGGGGATATTGAACCTTTTGTGGGGGTGGATTATAGCCCCCGTCCATACCCAATCGTTCCTCTTGAAATGTGTTCAGCGGGTCATAAAATTTGGGATTGGCTTTATGTTCTCCTAATTTCCAAGTGGGTCTTTGCCAAACCACATCATTTTGCAGTTGCTGTTCTATTTCATCGGGGGATAATCCCTTCAGAAAATCCCAATTTTTATTATATTCTGCGACATGTTTTTGGCAAAACCAATAATGTGTGCGGAGAGTTCTGTCTTTTGGGGCCCGAAATTCACCCGCTTCCGGACAACCGGGAAAATCGCAATTATGTAATCTTTTTTTAGGTGTTTGAGAACGTTTCATAAAGTATTATTTTAATCCTTTTTAGAAAAAAAAGAAAGGGGTTAAATGGAAATTTGAGTGTGTCGATGCGGTAAAAAGAAATATTGATGACGTTGATGCACCATACGAATGTATGTTTGCATATAGGGTGTGATTTCCGGATTTTGAAAAGAGGTTGGATTTGGAAATTGAAATCCTTTATTGAGTAAAATACACCCGATGTCCAATAAATCCATCAGATTTTTTTCACCGCTGCTCATGTGGGAGGTTTTCCTTTTTTTTGAAATAATTTTAAAATCAAATAAATCTTTATCTAACCAATAACTATGTCCCGCCAAATATCCCATCAGCATGGTTGGCATATGTGTATTATCTTGTTTTAATTGGAAATTTTTATGTTGAATTAAGCTCTTTAAAAAAGGATATAAAACGGATTTGGGAATTCCCTCTATGCCTATTAATTGATTAAATAAAAAATAATTCATATCAGTCGGATCATACCCGGATTCTAAAACTCGTTGCAGATGGGTGATGGTGCGATTCAATTGGAACGGGTTTTTTGTTTGTTTTAATTCTTGAATAAGATTTGTGGAGATTTTCAAATGAGGCGTCATGGGATTATTTTTTTGGAATTTATGGAATCAAAAACTAATAACTTTTGAATCCGAACAGATGTTTGAGTTTACCAAGGGGAGAGTTGGCTCTGACACATCTTTCATGGTATTGACGTGAAGCATCAGCCATCTTATAACAGGCACTGACCACCCCTAATGTTGCGCCTGTTATCTGTAAGATTTGCAACGGATCAACGGATGGTTGTTTCTTTTTTTTATAATCAGCCAATTCTTTTCTTTTTTGTTCTTCTAAACGTTTATATTCTGCCTGTTGTTGTCTTTTTATCAAAATTTGTTGATACCATATTTCTGCTTTTTCCGGTGATTTTTGTTTATAGTATTGATACAAAAAATCCTGATTTTCATGATCACTTAAATAACTGTCTTTTACTTTCTCTAAAATAGATTCTTTTCCGTTTGAAAAAACGGGTTTTTCAATATCTATCTGGCCACTATCTAAAATCATTTTCGCACGTTGTTGCCACCCGTCTTGGGGAATGGCTGAGGTCAATAATTCACCCAGGGCTTTTGCACCGGCATTTTGGTAATCTAAATTGATGCCGTTTTTTAATAACAGTCGTGTATAGTCATTGGCTTCTTCATGTGAATAGAGGTTGCCGTAGGTGACATATTCAAACAGGGTTCTTTGTTCTTTAAAGACATCTGTAAAAGAAACATTCGGATTCGCCCCATTTTGTAAAAGGTATTCAATAATGTGGGGTTGTGTTCCATTCCACAGTTGTGTCCTGCCCCATGGAGGACGGGCTTCCATTAAATGTGCCAACAGGGGTTTTCCACAGGCATCTTTCCAATTTGGATCTAATCCCTTTTTTAATAATTTTTTAACATCCTGAAGGGTGATTAAAGCCAGTTCCTTGGTGGGATAATAGTATGCGCCATGCTTTTCTATCCCCTTTTCACTGTGTGCAGGATGATATTCTAACCCCAGTAAATCTTCCCATGTTTTAATTTTATTTCCAAATAGAAACATCTTAACTCCGTTGTAAATGATTTTGGATTAAACGTGTCATGTGAGCGTTAGCATAAGGGAAAATTCTTACCCGAGGGAGTTGGTGTAGGATTGTTTTTGTTTGATCGGATGGTTTGACGGGGCCCAGTTCTATTGTTTTCCAACGATTGTTTGGGTTGGACATGAGTTGGGCTGCATATTGCCAAGTGGCTTCAGTCAAACCTTTATCCCATAAAAAAATAGAAACCGGTTTCTTTTTTAATGCCTTTAAAATCAGTTGGGCGCCCCTGTCCGAAAAACCACAATTGCCAAACTCATAACTTTGACAGTGTGTATTGCTTTGAATGGCGTTGGCAATTTTAATGGCATCCGAATTGCCGGCCACTTCATCGCCGTAATTGAACGGTAAATGAATCAAAGTCGGATCATTCATGGCCAAGCGATTAATGGTATATTTCACATCCAATTTGGAAAAAGGACGAGGGTCATAATTTCCGAAAATATAGGTGGCTTCGGAGAATAGCGCTGTATAAAATTTATTCTCCCATTCAGAAAAATCACGTTGCTCACGTTGACTTTGTTTTCTGAATTGAGCTTTTTCTTTTTCGGTAAAATTATAGAGATATTTTTCCTCAAAATCCTTCATGGAACATCCTTTCATATTTAGACCCGATATTTTTGATTTTAATGATGGGTGCTTTTTGTGTTACAGAATGGGGTAAAAATTGTCCCGCTGCTGTTCTAGTGATTCTCCTTTTTAACCTGGGGCATTCTAACATAACAGGCAACCTTTTGTCAATATTTATTATTTTATTTACAACATAGACAAAAATATCATACAGTGTGCCCTAAAATAAGTGTAAATCCATTGTGCATTTTTTTCTGGTCAAATACGGAAAATTTGTGTATAATAGAACGTAGAGGTTCAGTCAATGCGTATTAAAAATAAAAAAAGGACTTTCGGCATTGGAATTGTGGTGTGGCTCCTGTTTTTCGGATGGTGGGTCAGGGGGGCTTTTCTACGTACTTGGCATTTTGATTTATTTTCCTTTTCGGATTGGTATTTTGCATTGACTCGTTTTTCCAGCCAACGTTTAACGGATTGGATTTTGATTATCTTATTTATTGTTTCCGGGCCGATTTTTACGCTTTTATGGTATTTAGCCACCAAAATTCATTGGCGTAGAACATTCAAAAAAATACTGCGTGGCCTGAATAAACTGTTGAGTAAATTGGGATTATCCATTGGTAAAAAACAGGTTTTGTATCCCGTGGTAAAACCCACGGCTCAGACACATCAGAATTCCTATCAAAGGCCGGTAAAATTAACCTCATTTTCCAATGGGGGACAGGTTCTGGGGACAATGAAAAAGACCCCCGCTTTTACAATGTCGGGACAAAATTGGTCGGTAGGCGGGAAACCTGCAGCGATGACACCGGTATCCCCTGAGCCCTCTAAAACACCGGAGGCCTTTCCGACAAATACCCCTTATTTTTCTACAGGGGAACCTTCATTTAATGACATTGCAGAAATGCCTTTAAGTGAGGTGCAATTACCCAAGACCGAAGCTGTGAATGAAAATATTTTTGAATTAATGTCGGGGGTGGGATATCAGGTTTTTGAATCCGTTCGTTATGCAGAACAAAAAATTGATTGGTTGGCTGTTCCTAAAAAACAAATTTTATTGGCCGTTTATGATGATGAAACAGGCGATTGGTTGGCTGATGAGGAGGCCTGTAATGATGAGGATCCTTTGTGGTTTTCGGAAACAGATCACCGGACTTCACCTGTCTTTTTACTGCAGCAAATCAAAAAGGATTTATTACAAAAAATACAAACAATGGGCTTGACTTTAGGGGTGCAACCTGTTTTAATTGAACGTAGAGGTAATTTAATTAACGCAGAGGATATGTTAAAAACGTGGAATGATTTGGGTGTGATTGTCTGTCGGACAGATGTAGGGGGACCTGTGGAATTACCTGTTGTTGCCGAAGTCATGAAGGACCAACAGGAACCCGTTTCAGCTGAGGTGATGGAACAATTACATTCGTTATTTAAGTGGGGAGAAGATCATGTCGGATCATCAGTATGATGAGAAAAATAAGCATACCAGACGGGTTGTTTTATCCGTTTTGGTTGGATTAGTGGCTTGGTGGATATCTGCGATATTGATTTTTCCTTTGATGCAATTTATTGATAAAGGGGTTGGTGTTTCTGCCCTGCAAAAAGTCAGTCAGTTTTATCAAATGGTTTTTTCCTCTCCAAAAGGGTTGTTTTTGATTTATGCCAGATGGTGGCAAGCCCTTAAGGAAGCTTCGCCTTTACCTTTTGGGATGTATTTACCTTTTTTACCTTTTGTCATTTCTGGACTTGTCATGGCGATTGGTATTGCCACAAATCCTTATGGAAAACTTTCTACGGTCTTTGGAAATGGTCATTTGGCTACATTGGCCGATATTAAACAAATGAAACTTCTCAACGGATTTGTTTGCGTGTTGGGACGGTTTAAGGGACATTTACTCAAGTTGAACGAAACGCTATCGGTGCTGGCGTGTGCGCCTCCGGGTGCCGGTAAGACAGTGGGGATTGTTATTCCGACTATTTTTGAATCGGATGAGTTGAGTATTATTGTGAATGATGTCAAACCGGAATTATGTTATAAAACTTCGGGATATCGGGCCAAAGTGGGACCTGTTTTTGTGATTAACTGGGGGGCTCAAGATGAACCGGAAAAAGGGATATATTATCCGTCATGGAATCCTTTATCCCCGAATTTATTACCGCCTTTGGGACCCGCACGGGATATGTATATTGACTCTATGGTGGCGGTGTTGGTGGAAGAACCCAAAGGGGGACAAGATCCGCACTGGTCCAAGACCGGTCGAAATGCGATGGCGGGTTTTTTACATTTTATTGCCAGTAAATGTGAACGGGCCCGTGCCAATGACTACTTCGTCAATAAATTGATGGAAGGGTCGTTTGATGATGAAGATGCCCAAATTCTGGCGACATATTATGCGGACATGTCGGATAACAGTGCTTTATTGGCGTTGGATGCTTTGAAAAAAGGGCAATTGACTTTAAATAATTATGCCCCCGTTGGAACGTGGGAAGGACTGCCGGAAATTTGGCATGGGCATGAACCTTGTATTGCGATGATTTTGGAGTGGCTGACCGATATGCAAATGCGTATTGCTGCCGATATTAAACGACGGACAGATGAAGGGGATCAGATGGCAATGATGGCTGATCCTATGAAAGATGTATTGGATGCGGCGGTTAATGAATCCAATAGATTTGCCTATGCCAGACGGGCTATTTTGGAATTAAATCAATTGGCGGCGACACCTGATAAAGAACGGGGTTCTATTTTATCTACGGCTTTAGCGGGGGTCAGTATCTTTAAAAATGCGGCCGTTAAAGAAAGAACAAAGTTCAGTGATTTTTCCTATCGTGATTTGCGGGGCATGGTGGATCCGACGTTGAATGAAATGCGTCCTGTATCTGTTTATTTATCCATTAATCAGGTGGATGCCAAGGCCTTGAATACCATTACGGGTATTTTTGTGGAATTATTAAGTTCTTTTTTGATTGCGAATCCGCCCGGATTTGTGGGGGCCGATGGGGGAAAAGCAGGACCTTTCCCGGTCTTATTTGTGTTGGATGAGTTTCCCCAAATGCCCAAATTGGATTGTGTGAAAAATGGTCCTGCGGTCGGACGGGGACAAAAGGTGGCTTATCTGCTTATCGGCCAGGATTTGGGACAGATTTCCGGACAATATGGAAAGGATGATTTGGAAACCATTATTTCAACAACTGCTGCCAAAATTATTTTATCCCAAAACAACGAACAGACAGCGGAACGCTTTGTTAAAATGATTGGTTCAAAAACCATTGAAGTGAAAAGTACCTCTAAACAAGAGGGGGGCCCCGGGGCTTTAAGTCAAGCCATTTCAGGAATGTTTTCCAGTGCCCCTTCCTCTGGTTCCAGCAGTGGTGGAACCAATGTCAGTCGTCAATTACAAAAAACAGATGTGGTGAGTACGGCCGATATTTTAAGTTTGGATATGTTGAAACAATATGTATTGGTTCAGGGCTTTTTATCCCGTCCTATTTTGGCAGATTCTCCTCGTTGGTTTTTGGATAAAGGAATGTTGAAAAAAGGTCAAATTCCACCGGCACCTTTTGTGCCTCAATGGATTGTGCAACGTCGTCCGGCGGATAATATCAACGAAGCCCCCGCTGAAAACAGTGAAAATCAACAAAATCTGTCTGATGATCAAGCCGGTATGTTGGATCAGGATATGAGTTTTAGCGATGCGGAAAACCCCATTGAAACACCAGCGCCTGTTTTAACACCACCTCCCGCTTCATCGCCAGAAGTTTCCAATGGATCTGAACCCCCTGTTACAGAAAGTCAAGTATGAGTGAAAATTTAACCGAATTGAATGGCAGTGAAATCTTTGAAAACTGGGATCAGTTGGTTGGTGAGAAATCTGTTTCTCCAAAGGAAACACTTGACAGCGGGTTGTTGGATTCTTTGATGAGTGAGGAAAAAGGTCAAGATTATTGGGTCAATTTGTTTCAAACGGAAAATTTTGCCGGTATGGATTTAATGACGGTTAAATATACCCCCTATACGATTAACGAATTGGATTTTCATCAAAAGTTTCAAGAAATGAAATCTTTTTTTGTAAAAGATTTGACACAACAATATATGAATGATTTGCGGTCTGCCGATTTATCGGAAGAAAGTATTTTTTATCTGGGGAAGGGAATCCTACCTGCCAATTGGACCGTTCATTTGAAATATCCCCTGTTGTATGGGGGCAAGTTGGAACCGGGTAATTTAATTTTAATCCCAGAACATCCCTTTCATGAATTAATTCACCATTATATTAATCAACAAATTTTATCAGAAGCCGGTATTTGCCATCCAAAGATGTTGTATTTACCTGTGCCTGTCGGGAAAGTGTATTTGACGCATTCAGATTGGACGGGATCCGGTGGAAAAGCAACCTCTGACAGATCTGTTATGGCGGGAATGACAGCGGCTACTTTACAAAAATTGGGGGGGCGTTGATGGGATCCTTGAATGTGATTTTGAATAAGTTATATCAAAATTATGCCCAGATTTTTACTCCTGCGGATATGATGACGATTCAACGGATGTCGATTTCCTTTGTTAAGTCCGGCTGGATTCAAATTCCCTCTGATTATGTGCAGTTTTTAACTTTGTCAGACGGGTTATGTTGGAATGGAATTGAATTATTTGGGATTTGTGAACATGAACGTCGGGATACAGTGTTTTTACATCCAACCTTAAAGGAAAAACAGGAAGATAAAATTTTTCAAAAAGTTTTTTTCAAAACATTATTGGTGGGTCGAGGGCCCGAAGAATTAATCCTCTATTCCAATGAAACACACAGTTATCATATTGTGGATAGGGATACATTGGATGTTATGGTAAAACTCCCCCGTTTGGCGGATGTTTTATACTTTTACGGTGTGCCCAAAGAATCATAGGCCCGTTTGATTTCCTTCATGTCTTGCCACATCAGCCATTTTGGCGAATTTGGGGCATGTGAGGGATTTCGTAAGAGATAAGAGGGGTGAAAAATCGGCATCATTTTTGCCCCGTTAGGACCATCAAACCATTGACCACGGATTTTGGAAATGCCTGATTTTGTTTCAATAAAAGAACTCAAGGCGACTTTTCCACACAACAGAATAATTTTTGGTTTTAGGATTGCCAGTTGTTGGTCCAGATATTCACGACAGGCCTGTTTTTCCTCCGGTAAAGGATCCCGGTTATCTGGAGGGCGACATTTAATTGTATTACAGATATAGATATTTTTATTTCTGTCAAACCCGACAGAGGCCAAAATTTGGTCTAATAATTTACCGGCTCTGCCAACAAAAGGTTCCCCTGTCATATCTTCATTATATCCCGGGGCTTCACCGATTAAGACAATTTTTGAATTTGGAGTTCCCCCCGAAAAAACGACCTTTGTTCTGGTTTGACTTAAGGAACATTTTTGACACTGTAGGCAAATTTTTTTAATTTGTTCTAATTGTTCAAAACTCATTTTTCCTCCAATACTTGTTGTGCAATTTCAAATGAAAAACCGGCACGTGCCAATTTGGCCAAATCTTTTTGATAATCTGTCCCTAAATGTTTTTTATGCTTAAAAATTCGGGCAGAGGCCAGTTCATTTATGTTGGTTAAATAGGGGGTAATTTGTTCGCCGGTCAATCCGTTTTGTCGTAATTTACCCATAATAAAATGTTTGGATTTACCCGCAGCATTCAAACGACGAATGGTATTTTCAGTATAACGTGCATCATTGATATAGTTTAACTGTTGCATTTGTTCAATAATTTGTTGAATCCATTGGGGGGCCTCCGGTGGAATTTCATTTCCCTGTTGTGCCTCTTTTTTCAAGCGATTGAGCAGAACGGTTTTTAATTTTTGACTGTTGGCATCATACCGTTCTAAATAAAAAAAAGCCCTGTTTTTTAATGTTTGAAATGTGATTTTTTTCATTCTTGACAAGATTTCCTAACTATCCGATAATAAAACTGTTTCAAAAAAAAGGCAATGAAAAAATAAGGAAAGCATCCGGAAAAATGTGGTCTATCTATCATCCCGCACGACAACAATTAAAAGCAGAATTAGAGCAAATTTTATCCATGCGTTTTATATGGGGTGTTCTCGGATTTTCTTTGGGATTATTGGTTGGATTTTTAATCTCTGCGCATTGGATGGTATGGGGCATTTTGTTTCTTTTGTTTGGTTTGGGATTGTTTTGGACCTATCGTTTTTTACGGCGAGGTTTTGTCTGTTTGATTTTGTGTTGTTTCTGTTTCGGTGCTTTGTGGGCAACGGGTCGCATGATGTTTTTATCCCCACAATTAGATTTTCCAATTTCACAAATGAATTTAGTTGCCACCGTTGAGAAAAATGTTATTTTACCCGATCATCAAATTTTAATTTTGAAAGATTTAAGTGGTTTTTCCAAACGATCAGATTTTCCCGAAAAAATCCAAGTTCATTCTTTTTTAGAGATGCCGTATTTATCTGTCGGTGATCGGTTAGAAATACAGGTTTCCTTGTTTCCTTTAACAGGACAAACGGGGCCTTATGCTGTGAATTTTCCCCCTTTGTTGGCTTTTCAAAAAATAGGGGCTCGTGGTTTTGTGAAAAAAATTTATTCCATTCAAAAATCTGATTTACCCCTCTCTTTTTTTGAACATCTGAGGCGGGGTATTTCGGCACATTTAATGAAAATTTTACCAGATTCTTCCGCCCGCATTGCCATTGCTTTATTAACGGGTGAGCAAAGATTTATTTTGCCCGAACAGTATCAATTGTATCGTCAGGTTGGTTTAAGTCATGTGTTGTCTGTGTCTGGATTTCATATGGCTCTTTTGGCTGGATTTTTATTTTTTCTGATTCGCAGTTTATGTGTTTATTTGGGTTCTTTCAGTTTATATTGTAATACCAAAAAATTGGCGGCTGTTATTGCATGGATAGGTACTTTGGGGTATTTGATTTTATCGGGGTGTCAGATACCGGCTTTAAGATCCTTTGGGATGATTAGTTTGGTCTTTTTGGGGATTTTAACCGATCGGCTTTCTTTTTCATATCGTTCTCTTTTTTGTGTGGGTTTCATTTTACTCCTCTTTCGTCCGGAAAATATTTTTTCAATTAGTTTTCAACTCTCCTTTATGGCAGTTCTCATTTTAATTTCGATTCATCAATGGATTCAAAACGTGATGAAAAATTCTGCTTCGTTTTTCGTAAAAATGATGGAATTTATTTGTATGAATTTGGCGATTACTTTGGGATTGATGCCCCTGATTATGTGGCATTTTAATGTCATTAATCCCTACGGTGTGATGGGAAATATGTTGTTTGGTATTTTCTTTTCCTTTGCCATTATGCCCTGTTTATTAGGGGGATGTTTATTGATGGGATACGGAGATTTCTTTTTTATTTGGGCGGGATGGATATTAACAAAAATTGAACAAATTGCCAAAAATATGGGACAGTGGCCCTATTCGGAAATAATGGTTTCGGCTTTTGATATTCGGATTTTATTTTGTGTGATTTTTGCAATTGTGTGTTTGTGTCTGTTTCGGTTGTGGGGAAAATTGATAGCCAGTGTGTGTTTGGTTGTTGGTGTGATTTTATTTTTTATTTTACCAAAACCGGATTTATTCATTTTGGATACAACCATGATGTGGCAAAATCAAGGGCATTTATTTTCCAATACTGAAGGACAAAAATGGTTGCAAAATCAATGGCAAAAAAGATGGGGATTTCGTCAAGTTCTATTACAGAACATTGAGGATGTTATCGCAATTAAAAATTATACTGTTACCTTTTATCCTCAGGGTTGTTCAAGGGCGGATATTGCCTTTTTGAATCATCCGGATCATCGTTGTTCTATCCCTACTGTTTTGTTGGAAAAAGGACGGTTTTATCAAGTTTCTTTTTTGAAAAATAAAGTGGTCATTCAAACGGAACAAGGACAAAGAACAATAATAAAACCTTGACCTATCTGTGATTTTCGGATATAATATAAAACATGGTCTCGTAGCTCAGCTGGATAGAGCAACAGCCTTCTAAGCTGTGGGTCGGGCGTTCGAATCGCCCCGAGATCACCAATTGACAGGAATCCTTTGATTCCTGTTTTTTTATCTTCCTCCATTGGGCAATCGTCTGGGGGAATTGGGTGGTATTTGACCACAGAGTTGTGCCAAATGTTTTTGTCCTTGTGTGATACAATCCGGACAAAAGGGGGTTAAATGACGGGCTTTATGCTTTAATCTTTCCTGTGTGATATCCGTCAAATCGCCGTTTAAGCGTTGTTGCATCACACATTTTGGACGTGTGCAGTGAGGGCCTAATAACTCGGTCGTATTGGGACGGTTTCCTTCAGTTAAGCCCAAAATATGACCGAATTCATGTTGGACACAGGTGAGAAAATTTTCCAAATTTAAACGATGGAATTTGTCAACAAAACGATAGGTTGAAATAACGCTGAATGCGTTTGGATGTGTGCAGCCCAGACAATAATTTAATAATTTTCCGTTCGGGGCGGTTGCATATAAATCATTTTTAACCAACATAATTCCCCATTGTGGCATTTGGGTAAAATAAGGGTCTTGACTTAAATCCGACAAAATTTGTCCTATGTGTAATTGACGTCCAGATTGCCAACGACCATCTCGGATGGCTTGTTGTTGAGCCCTTTTAAGATACCAATCCACACTTTGATAGGGTGTTAAACGAGTGATGCCGTTTTGTTGTATTCGGGCCGATGGGCTTTCCCAATTTCCCAAATTGATAATGGGAAACTTATCCTTATATTGCGGAAAACAATTCATCACATCTTGTAATGTTTGAATGACATAGGGAACCAGTTCGTCCATTCCTTGTTGATGTTTAATTAAAATGTGTTTGATAGGGGACATAGTTTTTTCCTAATTTTTTTGGGGTGTTGTTTTTGTAAAGTAATCCATCAGGTCTGTTTGGGCCCGTTGGTGTTGGTGCCAGACCTTTAAAACACGATTGAGTTCTTTTTGGGCTTTTTGCCCTTTGACGTTTTTTAACAGCGCACCGATAACGGCAATTTCTTTCATCATTTTTGAATCACTGTTGACTTGGGCTTGTTTCTTTTTCTTGAAATCCAACAGGCGATCTGCTCGCACGATAGCCCCTAACGTGGCCATATCTCGATAGGTTGAAGCCAAAAAGTTCACTTGGTTCATTGCCCCGGATAACAGACCCCGATAATGAAGTTGTTCTTGAAAATCTTTCCCTGTTTCCAATTGAGCTTTGACCCAAGGACTGGCCATTAACCCCCCGCAGAAAAAGACATTTTTAATGTTATTGGCCACCACTAATGATCCTGTATGGGCCCCCAGATAAGCATTAAAAATTTTAAAGGTAAGCATCGCTTTCCAATCCCCTTGTTGTGCTAACTGTTCAATTTTTTCTGACTTGATTTTTTCCTCGGGGATATAGCCATCGGTGAGGGCATGGTAGATATTGCTGATGCCTGTTCCGGATACCAAATGTTCAATAATGGGAGATAATCCCCTTTTTTGATAGTGTTGTTGAATGGTATTAAGGACTTGATTTCGAATAAGATTCATGGTTGGATCTTGAAAATCTACATGAGGGATAGAGGCATGGCCGCTTTCGGAACGACGAACCATACGCCCTTTGTTTTTTTCTTCAATGACTAAACAGGTGCCTAATCCGGTACCGGGGCCAATCACAATAAATTGTCCTTTATCCACCGGAATTTGTGTTCCATGAAACAAAGCACAGTATTGGTGGTTTTTTAATTCATTCAGTGCCCATCCTTGCAGATCAAAATCATTTTCCAATCGTGGTCGTCCCATAAAAGGAAAATGTTTTTGAAAGGTCAGTGTATTGACTTTCCATGGGGTATTTGTTGTCAGAACCTGCGTTTTCTCTGCGTCTAAATCACCGGCAGCACCGATGACACAAAAGTGAGGACGTTGATTTTTTTCTTTTAAAAAGCAAGCGGCGGCCTCTTCAAATGAAGAAAATTGATTGCATTTATAGGTGGTAAAAACAACCTCTTCTTTTTGGCCTTTTGTATACACCCCAAATCGGACGTTGGTTCCTCCGACATCACAGAGTAAAACTTTATTCTTGTCCATATATATCCTGACAGTTGATGAGAATATTTTACAACAAAGCTTGACAAAAGTCAAGAAAATATGGTTGTTCAGTGTTGCTTGACGAATGTGAAAAGATATGCTAAATCCTCGGCAAAAGGAAACAAAATGAAGAATGTTGCTTTTTTGATTTGTTTTTTGCCCGGGATAGCACTGGCCCAAAGGTTGGATTCCTTTGAACAAGCCAAGCGGGTGGCTTTGGATGAAATTTATTATGATCACCCTGTTACTTTTTATTGCGGGGCTAAAATAAATCCCGATAAAACAGTCACATTACCGATAGGATTTGAAACAGATAAATACTTAAATCGAGCCCATCGGTTGGAATGGGAACATGTTGTGCCGGCCGAAAATTTTGGTCGGGCCTTTATTGAGTGGCGTGAGGGGGATAAGTCCTGTGTGGATCATCGGGGAAATTCTTATAAAGGACGGAAGTGTGCCGAAAAGACCAATGCCATTTTTCGTTTGATGCAGTCCGATTTATATAATTTATATCCCGCTATCGGGGCGGTCAATGCCGTGCGTTCCAACAAACAATTTACCGAATTACCCGGGGTTCGTGATGCCTTTGGTTCTTGTGCGATGAAAATAGAGGGGAAAAAGGTTGAGCCCCCCGATGCAACAAAAGGTCCGATTGCCCGCACTTATTTATATATGCAGGAAACCTATGCCCCCTATTTTCATATGAATCCCCAAATGTATCAAATGATGCAGGCATGGGATCGCCAAAATCCCCCAACCGAATGGGAATGTCGTCGTGCCGAACGAATTGCCCAGATTCAGAAAAATGAAAATCCTTTTATACAAAAAAAGTGTCCATCCGTCTCGTTCAATAGTTATCCACAAACACACAACCGGGGCCCGGTGTTTTACTGGCCTTACAATTGAATCCTTGCACACCCCGATGGATTTTACCATTACCGGCACATTCCATGTTTGGAACGGGCATATCACAAATCCGGATATCAAGTCTTGAGGCGCCATACGCCCATCCTTTTCCAATATTAAATCCCAATGATGACCACTGATCCTTATATATTTCCATGGCATCATAGCCACCCTCTGCACACAAAAATGAGGTCATTGTTCCCCCATCGGAATAAAATCCGGAATTATTATCATATCCTTTGTTACTGGCTTTTGCCCTGATGGAAAGGTCGGCTATCATGGCGGAACGGTGGTTAATGCCATATTCTTCCCCAATTCCAATGATTTCCCCCGGACAAAATTGATTGGAATCAAATGTGCAGATATTTCCTTGAGTCTCTGTCTTATATGTCCAACCTTTTCCATCTGGACCAGGAACGATACGTGCATTACAGAAAGGAGTTGATGATAATAAACTGGGATTTATCTGTGCATTCATCAGTGCCAGTCCGTGATGGGAAATTCCTTGTTGTTTTCCAAGACCGTAAATATATCCATGTTTGGCTGTAATAGATGACTCAGAACCATTTGTACTTATACCAGTATATCTTGCCGAGATACCAATCACATTTGTATTGGAAATAAGATGGGCAGGATGGGCATCATTTCCGACGAGCATAATACCATATTTTCCACTTATTCCTGCTTCGCCATAAACAGAATTGGCGGTAAGGGTTCCACTGTTCACAACCAGTCCATCGCAATCGTGTATACAAGATCCGCCGTTGGGCATTTGGCCATGTCTGCCAATGACATTATTGGCAATGAGGGTTCCATCTACCTGTAATCCATCCCAACCACCGTTGGCAACGGCATTGACATTATTGACTGTGACGGTGACGCCGTCTTTAATCCATAATCCTTTTTCCGTTTCCAAATTACAACTGGGCATATACAGGTTTTTTGATACTGACATATTTCCGTTCAGGAATTTGACGGTATTTCCTTGAACCCTAAAATAACCGAATGTGCCCTCCGTCTTAAAACCGGCATCTAACATGGCTTGACAACAAGGACCGGAACACGAAGTTGAGTCATAGGCATCCCCGTCACAATATCCGTAGCAGACTTGACGACCGCCCAAAGTTTCCGTTCTGCCGTTACAGGTGCCGGATGTATAATACGCAAAATCGCCGCATTTTGGTTGTGCAACACATCGATTATTTGCACCGATAAGCGCATTGGCAGGGCAACCCGTGCAGCGTGTGCCATCCCAATAAGGTGTTGCCTCATCACATGGCACACATTCCGTTCCGTTCCATATCGGAGCCGTTTCAGAGGGGCATTGAGTGCATGTTGAGCCGTTCCAAACCGGTTTATCGCTTGGACATGGGGCACAGACAGTGCCATTCCAATAGGGCGTTTCGGCAGGACAGGGGGTGCACTCTGTTCCATTCCAGATTGGAGTGATAGCGGGACAGGCAGTACACGTTGTTCCGTTCCAAACGGGTCTTTCATTCGGGCAGGTGGTGCAGGTAGTTCCATCCCAATAAGGTGTTTCATCTGGACAGGGTTCACATTCCTCTCCATTGAATTGAGGTGTATTTGGGGGGCAAATGCCCGTGCATAAATATCTGTTATTTCCCGAATCATAGGTTCCCTTTGCATTGGGACATTTTCCGGCCCCAACCCCATAGGTTATCACACGTTGATCACATGTTCCTGCTTCGCTTGGTGGCATGGTAATGGTTTCCATGGGTGCCGGACAACGAATGCAATTATCAGGTTCTGAATTGGTGATGAAATGACCAAATAAGGGTTTATTACGACAGTCATATGTGCATTTGTTATAATAACCTCTTTTACTTGAATTATACGTATTTGCTACCGTTACACTTTCGCAACGATTGGTGCACATGTTGGCCGCAATTTGTTTGGACATCCACACAAAACTGTCACGTTCCGTCGGACAGGGAACACATTTATTATCTATATCACAGAGTTCATTATCGGCACAACATTCACAGGGATGTGCCTTAACATAGTCAGGACATGAACAATCTGGGTTACACTCGCACAGATGACTGTCGGCATAGGTGGAACAGGCACAAGTATTCGGATTGCATTCGCAGGCGTGTGTGGTCGCATAAGTGGAACAGGCACAAGTATTGGGACTACATTCACAGGCATGACTGTCGGCATAGGTTGAACAAGCACAGGTGTTTTTATTGCATTCACAGACATGGGCGCTGGCATAAGTATCACATGAACAAGTGTTTGGCTTACATTCACAGGCATGAGCATTGGCATATGTGGAGCAAGCGCAGGTATTCGGGCTGCATTCACAAGCGTGATTCGTCGCATAGGTTGAGCAAGCACAGGTATTCGGGCTGCATTCACAGACATGATTTGTTGCGTAAGTGGAACAGGCACAAGTATTTGGATTGCATTCACAGGCGTGAGAAAGCGCATAACTTGCACAGGAACATCCTGAACATGAATCATCCCCTCCACATTCGGCGGGATTTGCTTTGGCATAGGTAGAACAGGCACAGGTGTTTGGACTACATTCACAGGCGTGGGAAACCGCATAAGAAAACTCGGAACAATCTGAACCCCCATCGCCCGGGGAGGGAGTATCAGGTGGCGTAACAGGAGTAGGTGTAATCGGAGTGGAATCATTTCCTGACCCTCTGCCATCCGAATTCGGATACTTCAAGAAATAGAGGGTTGCATGGGGACAGTCTTTATCCACTTTAACCGGATGATTTCCCTGTATATCAAAAGTCGCTATTTTTTCACAAATTACATCGTTGATAAAATGTGCCGAAACCCAAAAGTAATCGTTGTTTTCACCCGTTATTCCATTTTCAATGGTTAATTCTACACCATAGGGACCGTTTTCCGTATGTTGGGCGGATTTATTGTGTATAGCGGGCATGTTTAATTGTCTTTGTTTTACCATGGACAGAATTTGTTTTTGTAAGTTCTCCGCCCGATTATCATCAACAATCGTACGCATTCCCCACAAACCGGTAATTAATAAAATTGCAATGATGGCAATCACAGTGATGATTTCTAACATACTGCGACCGAATTGTGTGTTTTGTTTCTTTTTTTTCATGGAAATATCCCCTTTTTCCTTTGATTATAACGGATTTTTAACGGATTGCAATAAAAAAAGTTGATTTTAAAAAAAAGCGCTTGCAATTCAAAAAAAAATAGGTATGATAAAAGAGAACAAAACACGAACAAAGGAGAAAATCATGGAAAAAGATAAAGCATTAGAGGCAGCGGTTGCCCAAATTGAACGTGCCTTTGGTAAAGGGTCTATTATGCGTTTGGGGCAACAGGAAAATGCCGTGGATATGCCGGCCATTTCAACCGGTTCATTGGGATTGGATTTGGCTTTGGGAATCGGGGGACTTCCCAAGGGGCGGATTATTGAAATTTATGGACCCGAAAGTTCGGGAAAGACAACTTTGGCTTTGCATGTGGTGGCTGAGGCCCAAAAACAGGGGGGAACTTGTGCCTATGTGGATGCAGAACATGCGTTGGATCCCAGTTATGCCCGGAAACTTGGTGTCAATATTGATGATTTATTGATTTCTCAACCTGATACCGGAGAACAGGCGTTGGAAATTGCCGATACTTTGGTGCGTTCCGGCACAATGAGTGTCTTGGTGGTGGATTCTGTGGCGGCTTTGGTACCGAAAGCGGAACTAGAGGGAGATATGGGGGATTCACACATGGGACTTCAGGCCCGTTTGATGAGTCAGGCCTTACGAAAACTTACCGCTTCTGTGGCACGCACAAATACATTGGTCATCTTTATTAATCAAATTCGTATGAAAATCGGGGTCATGTTTGGAAATCCTGAAACAACAACAGGTGGAAACGCATTAAAATTCTACGCCAGCGTGCGTATGGATATTCGCCGGATTGGATCCATTAAAGATCATGAAGATGTCATTGGAAATCAAACACGGGTTAAGATTGTGAAAAATAAAGTGGCGCCTCCTTTCAAAACGGTGGATTTTGATATTTTATATGGGGAAGGCGTTTCTAAAACCGGTGAATTATTGGATTTAGGCATTAAAGCCGGTTTGGTTGAAAAAGCAGGGGCTTGGTTCTCTTATCAAGGGGAACGTATTGGTCAAGGCCGTGAAACTGCCCGTAAATTTTTAAAAGACAACCCAAAAGTTGCCCAGGAATTGGAAAAAGCCATTCGTGATCATGCCAAGGATATTTCTAAAGATATGATTGTGGGTGATCATGATGCAACCACTGAGGCAGAATAAAATAATCAACCCCTGTCTTGCAAGATGGGGGTTTTAGTTTCCAATGTATCGTTTTGAGTTTTCCATTTGTTGAAACAACATATCTGTGGTGTAATCTATGGTATCAAAGATTTTTCCCTCTACAGAGCGACCTTCGTCATAATTGAGGTTGTATCCATATTTCATGCCTTTATACAGTCCCCATCCTGTTCCTTCAATGAATCCCCAGCATCCTTGTCCTATGGATTGGACAAAGTCAGTGTTGTTTGAATGGGTAAATCCCTTATAACTTTCTTGAAATGCCCCCTGTATACAGCCGAGTGTTCCGAATGTTCCCGTGTTCCAAATACGACCTGGAATTGTAAACTCTTCTTTATTCCCCGCCCATGTATAGGTGTTGGTTGTGACATTTCCATTGGCATCTTTTCGGTATGATTCACCTTTATAGACAACGGGTTGCCGCATCACGCATCCCACCATTAAAGCATTTAATGCGGCCAGTTTGATAAAATTCGGCGAATACTTTTTTAACTGATTCATCATGGTTAATAGTATACAAAATTTATGTGCTTTTGGCAAGTTTTATTTTCAGGTCATGTATAAAAAAATGGGACTTGTTTTTTTTGAAAAAATACGCTAGAATACCAACACTTTAACAACTAATGAAAGGATAAAAAATGGCACTTGTTTCTTTAAGACAATTATTGGATGATGCAGCAGAACACGGATACGGTATCCCTGCATTTAACGTGAATAATATGGAGGGGGTTTTATCAATTTTGGCGGCGGCCGATAAAGTGGGGGCGCCGGTTATTATTCAAGCCAGTAAAGGGGCCCGTCAGTATGCCAATGATGCGGTTTTAAAACATTTAATGATGGCGGGGGTAGAGATGTATCCCCATTTGCCTATCTGTGTGCATCAGGATCATGGTTCTTCTCCGGATGTTTGTTTTTCGGCAATGGCCGCCGGATTTACCTCTGTCATGATGGATGGTTCCTTGGATGCTGAGGGCAAACCCGCCACCTATGAATACAACGCCCAAACAACGAAAAAGGTTGTGGATACCGCCCATCCCGCCGGTGTTTCAGTGGAGGGGGAACTTGGTTGTATCGGATCCTTGGAAACAGGGAAAGGCGAAAAAGAAGACGGACATGGCTTTGATGGCGCTGTAGATAAATCCAAACTTTTGACTGATCCGGCTCAGGCGGTGGATTTTGTGCGTCAAACAAAAGTGGACGCTTTGGCGGTGGCTATCGGCACATCACACGGGGCGTATAAATTTACACGTAAGCCGGATGGGGCTATCTTATCCATTGATACGGTAAAGAAAATTCATGAAAAGTTGCCCTATACACATTTGGTGATGCATGGGTCTTCCAGTGTGCCTCAATATTTACAAGATATCATTAACGCCCATGGTGGTCAAATGCCACAAACCTATGGTGTGCCGGTTGAAGAAATTCAAGAAGCCATCAAACACGGTGTGCGTAAAGTCAATGTGGATACAGATTTACGTATGGCAATGACCGGGGCTATTCGGACAGTCTTTACGGATAAACCGGGTGAATTTGATCCACGTAAGTATTTGAAACCCGCTATGGCCGCCATGACGGAAGTTTGTATCAAACGTTATGAAGAATTCGGTGCCGCCGGACAAGCTGCCCATATCAAACCAATTTCTTTGGAAGATATGGCTAAACGTTATGCCAGTGGTGAATTAGATCCAAAAATCGTGGGGTAATAATGGTTGAAATTGCCCCCAGTCTTTTATCTGCGGATTTTTCGTGCCTGGCTAAAGAAGTAAAGGCATTAGATGAAGCGGGGGCAGATTATATCCATTGGGATGTTATGGATGGACACTTTGTGCCTAACCTGACCTTTGGGGCACCGGTGATTCAGGCATTGCGTCCCTATACAAAACTCCCGTTTGATGTGCATTTGATGGTGAGTCATCCCATGTCTGTTGTGGATGCTGTGGCAAAAGCAGGGGCCGATATTATTACTGTGCATTTAGAGGCCGATGCCCCTGTTTCTGATGTCATCTCCCATATTCATTCACTCAATAAAAAGGTGGGATTGTCGATTAAACCCAAAACAAAAGTTGCCGATTTAATTCCGTATTTACCCGATATAGATTGGGTGTTATTGATGAGTGTGGAACCGGGACAGGGTGGACAGACTTTTTTATCCCAAACATTGGAAAAAATTGTTGTTTTGAAAGAATTAATCGGTCGTAAAAAAATTAAAATCTCTGTTGATGGGGGAATTAATTCCTTGACTGCAGAGGCATGCCGTTTGGCTGGTGCTGATGTCTTGGTCGCGGGAACAAGTATTTTGAAGAGTTCCTCTTATCAACGGGCTATTCGGCAATTAAAGGGAATTTGAATTTTATCTTTCATTTAAATAATCGTTTGACAACAGAGACAGATGATGAATAATCCTTTGACTTTATTGTAAAAAAGGATTATACTATAACCTATACAGACAGGGGTTTGTCTGATATAATAATGAAAAAGGAAATAAAAATGATTGAAATTATGTTGCCTGATGGCTCAAAGTTGCCCTTTGAAGCACCCGTCAATGCTTTGCAAGTGGCCGAAAAAATTAGTCCGAATTTAGCAAAAGCTGCCATTGCCGCTAAAGTTAATGATATTTTGACCGATTTAACAACCCCGATTACAACAAATGCAACAGTTTCTATCATCACCACAAAAAACCCCGAGGCGGTGGAAATTTTGCGTCATACAACCGCCCATGTATTGGCTCAAGCGGTGGAGTCCGTTTTTCCAAAAGCTAAAGCAACGATTGGTCCTGCGATTGAAAATGGTTTTTATTATGACTTTTTCGGGATTGTGCTCAAAGAAGAAGATTTGAAAAAAATTGAAGCCAAGATGGCGGAGATTGTGGCGGCGGATTTACCCATTACTCGTTCCGTTGTTTTGCGTCAAGAAGCCAAAGAAATCTTTACAAAACGTGGGGAAGATTTTAAGGTTGAATTGATTGATGATTTACCCGCTGAAGTCAAGGAAGTTTCCCTTTATACACAAGGCGATTATGTGGAATTGTGCCGTGGACCGCACTTACCCCGCACCGGTTTGGTTGGTAAGGCCTTTAAATTGACTAAATTATCGGCGGCCTATTGGCGTGGGGATGCCACAAAGGCCAGTTTGCAACGTGTCTATGGAACGGCTTTCTTTAATGAAAAAGAATTAAAGGCGTATTTTACCCTGATGGAAGAAGCCGAAAAACGTGATCATCGTAAAATCGGTCGGGCGCTGGATTTATTCCATTTTGACACGACGGCTCCGGGATGCCCATACTTTTTGCCAAAGGGTTGGAAATTATACAATTTATTGTTGGATTTTTGGCGTAAAGAACATGAAAAAGCGGGCTATCAGGAATTTTCTGGTCCCTTGATGAACTCTCGTGTTTTATGGGAAACATCAGGCCACTGGGATCATTATAAGGATGATATGTATCTGCTGACCGCTCATGATATGCCCGAAACGGAAAGTTATGCTTTAAAGCCGATGAGCTGTCCTCAAACAATGTTGTTATTTAACATGAAAACCCGTTCTTATCAGGATTTACCCATTCGTTTTTCGGATGTGGATATGATCCATAGAAACGAAGCCAGTGGTGCATTGAATGGTCTGTTTCGTGTGCGTGAGTTCCATCAAGATGATGCGCATATCTTTATTACTGAAGAACAAATTGAAGAAGAATTTTCTCGCCTTTTTGCGCTGGCCGATAAGTTTTATAAAGTCTTTGGCTTGAAGTATCAAATGAAATTTTCAACACGTCCAGATGATTTTGTTGGAAGCATTGAAACTTGGGATAAAGCAGAAGCTGCTTTACGCAAAGTATTGGAT
>JAZUJZ010000097.1:0-2942 GCA_045643025.1 Alphaproteobacteria bacterium | reverse complement strand
CCGATGTGGATGCTGAGACAGCCGCCCATGAAAAGGGTATTTATGCTGAACAAGCACGTGCCAGCGGTAAACCGGAAGCTATTATTGAAAAGATGGTGGAAGGTCGTATGCGTAAATATTATGAAGAAGCTGTGTTATTGGAACAGGCCTTTGTGATGGATCCGGATAAAAAGGTTAAAGATGTGTTGGCCGAAGCCGGTTGTACAGCCACCGCTTTTGTTCGCTATAATTTAGGTGAAGGTATTGAAAAGAAACAAGAAGATTTTGCGGCCGAAGTGGCTAAGCAAATGGGCTAATCTCAAAGGGGTGTGTTCACCACACCCCGTCTTTTAATTTTAGGAGGAAATATGGATTTTAACACAATTAAATCTCAAATGTTAGTGGCTTTGGAAAAGGCCAAGGAGTCTTTACGTCATAATTTTTCCGGTTTGCAAACGGGACGTGCCACAACATCTTTGTTGGATGGTATTATGGTAGAGGCATATGGTTCAATGGTTCCTTTGAATCAGGTGGGGGCTGTCAGTGTTCCGGAAGCCAGAATGTTGTCTGTGACTGTATGGGATAAAAGTCAGTTGAAAGCTGTGGAAAAAGCTATTGTTGAGGCGAATTTAGGTTTGAATCCTATGAATGATGGACAAATGATTCGTATTCCCATTCCTCCCTTATCCGAAGAACGTCGTAATGAAATTATTCGTATTGCTAATCGTTTTACAGAGGATGGGCGTGTTTCCGTTCGTAATGCCCGTCGGGAAGCTAATGATGCTTTAAAGACAATTAAGTCTTCTATTCCGGAGGATGATTTTAAGCGTTATGAAAAAGAAATTCAAGATTTAACAGATAAAACCATAGGGGAGATGGATATTAAATTAAAGGAAAAAGAGACCGAATTGAAACAGGTATAATATGAATCAAGATAAAAACACCTCTCTTTTACCACAGCATATTGCCATTATTATGGATGGAAATGGTCGGTGGGCAACCGATAAAGGGCTTCCTCGGAGTGCAGGGCATTTGGAAGGGGCAAAAAATGTTCGTCCAATTTTGGAATATGCCAAGCAAAAAGGGATTAAATATGTGACTTTGTTTGCTTTTTCTTCTGAAAATTGGAATCGTCCGAAAGCAGAAGTGAAGTGTTTGTTGGATATTTTTCGTAAATATTTAAAGGAAAACCTGCAAGAATTATTGGACAACAAAACCCGTGTGTCTTTTATAGGTAATGAGGAGAGGTTTCCTGCCGATATTATTCAACGGATGCATGAAATTGAAAATGAAACAGAGAATTTTGATGATTTTCATATCATTTTGGCTTTATCTTATGGTGGTCGGGAAGATATTATTTCGGCTGTTAAGAAAATTGCTCTGGAAGTTTCCGAGGGACAATGTCGTATTTCTGCGATTAATGAAGAAAAAATTAATGAGGAACTTTCAACACACGGTATTCCTTATCCGGATTTGGTTATTCGGACCAGTGGTGAACAAAGAATCAGTAATTTTCTTTTATGGGAGATGGCCTATTCTGAATTATATTTTACCCCTGTCTATTGGCCGGATTTTAACGAACAAGATTTTGATATTGCTTTAGAGGCCTATGCACGCAGAGATCGTCGTTTTGGAAAAGTATAAAAAAGAATTGACATTTATTTAAAAATTAAATAGTCTCTGTTCTAGAGACTATTTTTTATTGAAAGGAAAGAAAATGAAAAGTTATCAAGAAAATGGACGTTCCCTGTTGGAGATTGTGGCGGTTTTGGCTATTATGGGAATTTTTACATATGGCAGTATCGCCGCCTTTCAAGCCGGTATGAGTTCGGTGCGGGCAAAATATATTATGGAACAAGTTCAATTACGTGTCAGCGATGTCATTTCTATGACCGAAAATTCAAAAGGACATAAAAGGATGGTCTATACACCGGAATATGCTCGTAATACAGATGCAGATAAATATGGATATTCTTTTAAGGCTATTAATTCTCATGAGAATGGTTCTTCTTTGGCGTATTATTTAGCAAAGGAAGAAACAAAAGAATCTGCAACTGTAGAGGTGACTGTATCGGGTAAAATTACCCCCGGTGTGTGTGGAAGTTTAAAGGAAAAAATTGTTGTTTTTGGTGATCTTAAAGAAGCAAAAACAAATTCTGGGGTTGATATTGTGTCTTCACCGTGCCCCACAACTACAATTTCAAGTATCACTTTTAAGGTGATTAAACACAATAAACGTTCCTCATCATAATCGTATTTTTTATATAAAAACTTATAAATAACGCTTGACAAGGATATCAAAATAGGGTATAATTTCCCTACTTGTTTGATACTTTCGGGGACTTTTTGGAAAAAGTTTTCCAGGAAAATCAAGAAGTTTTTTTAATAAATTCAGACGGTTATCAGAGTTTATTAAATTAAAATAGCGCTTTTGTCCGCCTGAAACAGGTTGATGAAAGATTTTTTTGTGATTAGGTAGAAAAGGAAGAAAAAAGATGCCTACAATTAACCAGCTGATCCGTAAATCTCGGAAAGCAGTGGAAAAGCGGAATAAAGTTCCTGCTTTGAAGGCGTGCCCGCAAAAACGTGGTGTTTGCACGCGTGTTTATACAACTACACCTAAAAAACCAAACTCAGCTTTGCGTAAGGTGGCCCGTGTTCGTTTAACGAACGGGTTTGAAGTAACCTCATATATTCCCGGTGAAGGACATAACTTACAGGAACACTCTGTCGTGATGATTCGTGGCGGACGTGTAAAGGACTTACCTGGTGTCCGTTACCATATTATTCGCGGTACGCTGGATACTCAAGGCGTTGCCAATCGTAAACAAGCCCGTTCATTGTACGGTGCAAAACGCCCTAAATAAGGAGAAAATACTATGTCACGTAGACATGCAGCGATTAAACGTGAAGTGGTGGCCGACGCGAAGTATAATGACGTCGTGGTCGCTAAGTTTATGAAT
>JAZUJZ010000096.1:0-12799 GCA_045643025.1 Alphaproteobacteria bacterium | reverse complement strand
GACGGGCAGAGTTGCGGGTAGGTCCTACGGGTAGCCAAAAATCAGTGCACAAAAGCAAAAAAATAAACCTTTCATTTGAAAGGTTTAATTAAAAACTGGCGGGATTGAAGGGGCTCGAACCCTCGACCTTCTGCGTGACAGGCAGACGCTCTAAACCAGCTGAGCTACAACCCCACATCAATCGTGGACATAGTAATGCTATCAGATTTACAAAAAAAATGCAAGAACTTTTTTATATTTCTGTGAGTTTTTGAATTAAATTTTTCACTTCCGATACAGAACAACCGTTTAAAATCGTCCGATTTTCCCCCATCCGGCGCATGAGTCCAGATAAAACGTTCCCGGGGCCACATTCTATAAAATGACTTTCCGGCATATTCATAATGGTTTCTCGCCACCGAACCGAAGATGTCAGTTGTTTTAAGAGTAATTCCCCAAATTTTTGTGTATTGTTTTCCGGCACAGCCAAAACATTAAAATACACGGGAACTTTGGGCGTATTAAAAACAATTGAAGATAAGCCCTGCGCTAATTCCTCGGAGGCCTCTTGCATCAATGGGGAATGAAACCCTCCGGATACTGCCAATGGAATAGCCCTTAACTTCATTTGGGCCGCTTGCATTTGGGCACAAGTAATGGAAGACACCAATCCGCTTAAAACAATTTGTCCGGGACAATTATCATTCGCAACATAAACACCCGTTTTTTGGGCAATTTCCTGGGCTTGTTCAAAAGTTGCCCCCAATAACGCCAACATTCCCCCTTTTGTCTTTTGTCCCACGCACGCCATTGCCTGCCCCCGAATTTGCAATAATCGTGTTGTTTGGGCCAAAGTTAATGCTTTCGCCGCACAAAGGGCTGTATATTCCCCCAAGGAATGCCCTGCCATCATAGAGGCCATAGATTCTACAGCTCCTACTTCTTTTTCCAAAATCCGAAAAATTGACATAGATACAGCCATAATTGCGGGTTGGGCATATTGCGTTTGCATGAGATCTTCTTTTTTCCCTGAAAAAATAAGTTGGGATAAAGAAAATTGCAGCGTTTCATCCACTTCGTCAAAGACTTCTTTAGCAACAGGAAATTCTTGGCATAAATCCAATCCCATTCCAACAAACTGACACCCTTGTCCCGGAAAAAGAAATGCACTTTTTTGCATAATCACCTACTTTATTTTTGCCTTGGCATGCCCTTGAACAACATTTTCATCAATCACAACCTCTTTGACATTTTTTTGTGCAGGAATCGTATACATCAAATCCATCAATAAATCTTCCATGATGGAACGTAAACCACGGGCCCCTGTTTTTCGTTTCAGGGCCTTTTGCGCAATCGCATGGCACGCCTTTTCCGTAAATGTCAAATCCACATTTTCCATTTTGAATAATGCTTGATATTGTTTAATCAAGGCATTTTTAGGTTCACGCAAAATCCGAACCAAGGCCTCTTCATCTAATTCTTGTAAAGCCACATGAACAGGCAAACGTCCGATAAATTCGGGAATCAAACCATATTTCAATAAATCATCAGGTTCTAATTGTTTTAATAAAGCATTTGTATTAGATTCATCCTTCTGTGTAATCTTTGAACCAAAGCCAACAGCATAGGATGCCTGACGTTGAGAAATGACTTTTTCCAACCCATCAAAAGCCCCCCCGCAAATAAATAAAATATGACGAGTATCTACCTTGATATATTCTTGATTGGGATGTTTACGTCCGCCTTGGGGGGGCAAACTGGCCTCAGTTCCTTCAATCATTTTTAATAAAGCCTGTTGAACCCCTTCCCCTGACACATCCCGTGTAATAGACGGACCATCAGACTTACGGGCAATTTTATCTATTTCATCAATATAAATAATACCACGTTCTGCTTTGGCTACATCATAATTGGCTGCCTGTAGTAACTTTAACACCACATTTTCAACATCTTCCCCGACATAACCGGCCTCAGTCAGAGTGGTTGCATCCGCAATGGCAAAAGGAACATCTAATGTTTTGGCCAACGTTCTGGCCAACAAGGTTTTACCACATCCCGTTGCCCCAATCAGCAAAATATTTGATTTTTCCAATTCCACATCATCCGATTTCTCTTTTGTCTTTAATCGTTTATAATGATTATAGACAGCAACGGACAAAACTTTTTTTGCCTCTTCCTGACCAATGACATATTGATCCAAAAAAGATTTTAATTCTGTGGGCTTTTTTAATGGTTTTTCGCCGCCTAACCCCTCTAATTCCAACTGGGGATTTTTTTTCACTTCCTCTTTTAAGATATCCTGACATAAACCAATACATTCATCACAAATATAAACGGTATTGATATGACCGTCCATATCTTTTTCGGTACGACCGGCGATTAATTTTTTTACTTCTTTCTGTGTTTTACCGCAAAAGGAACAAATCAAATTTTCATCACTCATTTTGCCATCCTTTATTTCTTTTCTATTACCGCATCAATCAAACCAAATTTAAGGGCCTCTTGTGCTGTCATAAAATTATCCCTTTCCATAGCCGCTTCAATCTCTTTTAATGTCTTACCTGTTTGATGAACATAAATTTCATTAAGGCGTTTTTTAATTGCCAAAATTTCTTTCACATGAATTTCCATATCGGTCGCTTGACCTTGAAAACCACCACTGGGTTGATGAATCATCACACGGGCATTGGGGAGTGCAAAACGACGCCCTTTTTCACCACAAGTCAGTAATAAAGACCCCATAGAGCATGCCTGTCCCAAACAAACCGTTGAAACGGGACATTTAATATAATTCATCGTATCCAAAATAGCCAAACCGGCCGTCACAACACCACCGGGGGAATTGATATAAAATGAAATTTCTTTATCGGGATTTTCGGCCTCTAAGAATAAAAGTTGTGCACAGATTAAACTGGCCACTTCATCATTGACTTCCCCTGTTAAAAAAACGATTCTTTCCTTTAACAAGCGAGAATAAATATCAAAAGCCCTTTCTCCACGTCCAGTTGTTTCAATAACAGTCGGCACCAAAGTATTATCCATAATGTTCATATACATCCCTTTCCTGTTTTTTGTTATTTTAATAAAAAACTTTCCCACGCTTGTCGAAAGCAAATATGGGAAAGTTTTTTCCATTCATTCACCTTGTTTATTTCACTTTTTTATCCGGATCAAAGGCATATAAATCCGCAACAGACACTTTCTTTTCCGTTGTTTTAACCTTTGCCAATAAGAAATCCACAATTTTTTCTTCAAAAACCGGTGCACGTAAGGCCTCCAGCGCTTGAGGATTTTTTGTGTAATATTCAAACACCTGTTTTTCTTGTCCAGGATAACGATGCGCTTCATTCAAAATCGCATTGGTTAAATCTTCCTTGGAAATCTTAACTTGATTTTCATCGGCCACTTTTGCCAACAATAATCCCAAACGCACCCGACGTTCCGCAATTTTTTGATATTCTTTTTTCAAAGCAGATTCAGATTTTTTCTTTTCATCTTCATCTAACTGATTATTCTTTTTGGCTTGTTCATATTGAGCCCAAATACTATCCATTTCAGCTTTAACCATAGATTCCGGAATATCAAAATCATACATTTTATCCAAAGCATCCAACAAAGAACGTTTGGCGTGCATACGAATCACACGGGCATATTCCTTATCCAATTCCGCCTTAATCATTTCTTTTAATTTGGCCATATTCTCAACACCAAATCTTTTGGCAAAATCATCATTAAATTCCGGCAATTTCCATTGACGTAATTCTTTAATTTCCGTATTAAACGTGGCCTTTTTACCAGCCAATTCTTTGGCATGATACTTCTCAGGGAAAGTCACTTGAACTTGAACTTTATCCCCTACTTTATGTCCCGTTAATTGATCTTCAAATCCGGGAATAAAGGTATTAGATCCCAATTCCAGATAAGCCCCTTTACCGGTGCCACCCCTAAATTCCTTACCATCCATCGTTCCCACATAATCAATCACGACAACATCACTTTTTTTTGTGGCACGATCAGACTTTAATAATTCACTGGTCTTATGCGCATTGGCCAATTTATCCAAAGATTCTTGGATTTCTTTTTCACCGGCCTCTGTCGCCATTTTTTCAATTTTCACCTCATCAAATGCTTTAACTTTAATCTCGGGTAAAGACTCAAAATCAACAGTTAAATCAATATCTTTTCCATCTTCAAACTTATCCATTTTAATGGTCGGACGCACCGCAGGACGTAACCCTTTTTCTTTAAGGGTTTTGGACACTTCTTGATTAATCAAGTCATCCAAGACTTCCCCTTTGACCGCATTTTCATATTTTTGACGAATAATGGCTAAAGGGGCCTGTCCGGGACGAAAACCCGGTAATTTAGCTTCCTTACGCAAAGATTCCAATTTATCGGACATCTTTTGGGCAAATGAACTTGCTTTAATTTTAATTTTTAAAGTTTGATTTAATTTTGACATATTTATTCCTTTTGTTGAAAATGAATGCGGTTTTTATAGCATAAAATCAAAAAAAAATCAAGTAAAAATATATGATGTTCTATCCATCTTCCAAATGTAACAAAACAGAGATACATAAAGGAATACAAACCAACGCAGGTCCCCAAGCAGAGAGAAACAAAGGTAAACTTTCATTTTGTCCCAAAACATTCGTAATACGGGAAAAAAAGTATAAACCGAATCCGCCACCGATACATAATAAAATCCGAACGAAAACACCGCCTTGACGATTACAAGGGGGAAAAGTAAAAAGAGCCGCCACCAACAACATCGCCACCAAAAAGAGAGGAAACGCCGTTAATTCATAAAAATAAACCTCATGCGCCATAGCCGAAAATCCCGCCTGTTTCAATAAGGAAATAAAACGAGGAAAACGCCAAAAAGACATTGTTTGAGGCGCATCAAATTTTTCCAACACCCGTTCCAAATTCAATGTCGTTTCAAACGTTAAACGAGGAACAACCTGTAAAGATTCATTTAATGGATCTATGGCACGAGCATTGGTTATCAAAATTTGGCCATCTTTTAATTCGGCATTTTGAGATTCAATCTGACGTTCCAACAAACCACCTTGATTCAAATCAAACAAAGAAAAATCATCAAAAAAGACTTTCTCTTGATTTTGTCGGATACGAGAAGCCCGAATCACCATTGTTCCATCTGATTGATTCTCACGCCACCAAAAGCCATCTTCCGACCAAGAAAAAGGCGTTTCATGCGACAAGCCTACTTTTTCTTCTAACCTTTCGTATCGGCGTGCCGTTGCAGCCGAAATCGGACTGAAACAAAAAATATCCAATAATCCCAGTAAAAAAACAAAAGAACATAAAGGAATCAACACGTTCCAAACAGATTGTCCCACAGCCCGCATCACAATTAATTCTGAAGATTTATTTAATTTTAAAAAAAATGCCATGGCACTGACTAAAACTACAAAGGGTAAAATAATATGCACCATTTGTGGTGATTTCAAAACCGCCAAAGTCACAACATTAAAAAAGGAAACATTTTCACGTTTAGCCGCATTACGCAACAATTCCACCATATCAAATAACATGATAATCGCTGTCAAACAAAACAACACCCCCACAAATAACAGGGCATATTGTTTGATAGAATAACGATTCAAAATATTCAAACGATACATAATTACTCCAAAACTTGCATTAACTATAAACGAACCGGAAGAAAATGGCAAGAACTTTATTGATAACGCAATGCTTCAATCGGGTCTAACTTCATCGCTTTACGTGCCGGCATAACTCCCGACACAATCCCAACAAAAATAGCCACACTGGCTGAAATAATCACCGACCAAACAGAGATAGGCACCTGAATCCCATACATTTTACCGGCAATTTGGGATAAAACAACCCCTAAAATCATACCGACAAAACTGCCCATAAAGGAAATGAGAATAGATTCGGCCAAAAATTGAAACATAATCCATTTATTCGGTGCTCCCAGCGCTTTACGGGTCCCGATTTCTCGGGTTCTTTCCGTCACAGATACCAACATCATATTCATAATACCGATACTGCCCACCACCAAAGAAATGGAAGCAATCGCCGCCAACAAAACAGACAAAACAAATCCGATTTGACGCACCTTTTCAACCATTTCAGTCATCAGATGTAATGAAAAATCATTCTCCGTTCCCTCTTTTAAACGATGTCTGGAACGTAATTGATATTCAATCCGGCGAGAAACGGATTCCATTTTATCTTCTGTGGTCACTTTAACAAAAGCAATGTCCGCAAATTGGGGCCGATTAGAACCACGTAAGCGTTGTCGCACCGTTGTAGCCGGCATCAAAACGATATTATCTTGATCTTGTCCCATTAAATTATCCCCTTTAGATTTTAACACCCCAATCACCGTAAAGGGTTTTCCCTTTAAGCGTAAGGTCTTTCCTAAAGGATTTTGTAAGCCGAATAATTCATCCACCACCGTCTGTCCAATGAGAATATAGGGCTTACCCGTTTTCAGATCTTTTTCCGTAAAGGACATGCCACTTTCAATTTCCCAATTTCCTACATTCAAATACTCAGGCGTTGTACCATAAACACTGACACCATAGTTGCTGTTTCCATAAACGGCCTGAACCGCCGCATTGACAACATATGAAGCCGTTTCCACATCCGGTAAATCACGTAAAGAAACCACATCATCAAAACTGACAGTCGGCCGCCCCCGTCCCCCACGGACACCTCCACTGACTGTTTGCGCCGGAGCAATAATAATTAAATTCGTTCCCATCGAATCAAAAGTTTTGGTAATTTCGTTTTGCACTGTCTGACCAGCAGCCACCATCAAAACAACCGCCGCCACCCCGATGACAATTCCCAACATCGTCAAAAACGACCGCATTTTGTAGGAAGAAATTGAAATCCACGCTTCTCTTAAAATTTGAAAAATCATGACCGATATTCCTCCCGAGGTCCATCATACGATACTTGTCCATCCATAATCACAATCAATCGTTTGGCAAAATCGGCAATATCTTCTTCATGAGTAACCAAAACAATTGTGATACCCTTTTTATTTAACTGTGTAAACAAATCCATAATTTCCACCGAAGTTCGTGTATCCAAATTACCGGTAGGTTCATCAGCAAAAATAATCGCCGGTTGGTTGACTAAAGACCGAGCAATCGCCACACGTTGTTGCATTCCACCGGAAATCTGAGTCGGCAAACGGTCAGCATATCCTTTTAATCCCACAGATTCCAATAATCGAACAGCCCTTTCATAACGTTCTTTTTGACCGACACCTTGATAAATAAGGGGTAAAGAAACATTGTCAGCCAGCGTCCTTTTCATCATTAAATTAAAATTTTGAAAAACAAAACCGATTCTTTTTCCCCGAATCACTGCCAATTGGGCATCTGTAGTCTGAGAAATATCGTTTCCCTCTAAAAAATACTTGCCTGTTGTCGGGCGATCTAAACACCCTAAAATATTCATTAAAGTGGATTTTCCAGAACCGGAATGTCCCATAATCGCCACAAATTCACCCGAATGAATTGCAAATTGAACATGTTTAAGGACATCTTGCTTGGCCCCACCTTCCATAAAGTAGGTTTTACACAAATCTTTAACCTGAATGACGGTTTTTATTTGTTTCATCTATGGCGACCACCCCGAGCTTCTAAAATGACCTGTTCTCCTTCTTTCAGTCCAGATTTAATCTCAACCGATGTTAAATCGGACAATCCTTTTTCAATAATCACAGGTTCCATTTTATTTCCCTTTAACCGATAAACCAGTGTTTGATTTTTTCCCAAATCATCAATTTTTTTCACATCCATTAAGGATTTTATCTGACTGCTGGGTTTATACTGCAACGCCATTGTCGGTAAAGTGAGGACATCTGTTACTTTTTGAATTTCAATATTCACAGAAGCCGTCATACCCGGTAATAACTTCCGAGAAGAATTATCCACTTGAATAACCACCGTATACATCACCACATTGGATTCTTCTGTAGGGGAAAGACGAATTTGTTGAACAATCCCATCAAAAGTATCATCCGGATATGCATCCACAGTAAAAGTAACAGGCATATCAGCTTTAATTTGACCGATATCGGCTTCGGCAATATTGGCCTCAATTTGCATTTTTGTTAAATCTTCCGCAATTGTGAATAAAGTCGGAGTAGATAAACTGGCCGCCACCGTTTGGCCTTGTTCCACCTCTTTAGAAATTACCGTTCCGGAAACGGGAGAAGTAATTGTCGCATACCCATAATTGCGTTCGGCTTTATTGTAATCTGCCTGAGCACTTAAAACATTGGCTTTAGCCGTTTCCAACAGAACCTCTGCCTCTTCCAAACTGGCCTTGGCAATCAATTTTTCATCATATAATTTTTTGGTTCTGTTATAATTCAACTGTTCAATTTTTTCCTTTGTTTTCATCAAATCTAATTTTGCCTGAGCATCATTCAAATTTTCCTTTAATACCGACATGTCCAAACGGGCCAAAACCTGATCAGCTTGAACCTCATCATTATAATCAGCCAAAACTTCCTCAATAATACCGGAAACCTGCGTTCCCACACTGATTGTATTAATCGGTTGAATTTTACCCGAAGCAGTCACAGCAGAAATAACATTTCCCCGTGTCACACGAACCTGTTCAAAATCTTTTTCATTTAATTTACGGGGATTTTCTTTAGCCATCAACATCCAAACACATAAAGCGACAACAACCCCCACACTGCCCCATATAATCAGTTTTTTCATTTTTGCCTCCACTATTACAAATATAGGGGTATTATTTCATTTTTTCCGTTCTTCGTCAAGTAAAAATTGAATTTTCAAACAATCCATGCTATAATAACATTCAAAAGAAAGGAAAAGTATGCAAAATAAAGCCCCCTCACAACGACAATTACGAGTTGCCGAAGAAATTAAAAAACTGGTTGCAAAAATGCTTTTGGAAAATAATTTATTCATTTCGGGATTAAAAGCGGCCTATTTAATGATTACCGAAGTTCAAATTGCACCAGATTTTTCCTATACCACTTTGTTTATAAGGGCAATTCCCCCTGTCAATACAGACGAACAAGTCATGCTATTAAATGACCATAAAGGGGCCTTTCGAAAAGCGATTGGACAAAACATTCGTTTGCGTATAACACCTCAAGTGCGTTTTTTACCTGACACACGTTTTGAACAAGATGCTCGCATTGAACAAATTCTCAATTCACCCAAAGTGAAGGCAGATCTTGACAAATACAAAGAATCAAATTGACGGCTGGTTAGTTATAGATAAGCCCTATGGGATGGGGTCTACACAGGTTGTCGGAAAACTAAAACACTTGTTACATCCAACAAAGATCGGTCATGCCGGGACATTAGATCCTTTAGCAACAGGTGTTCTGCCTATTGCCTTGGGCAAAGCAACTCGTTTGATTCAGTTTGTCATGAATGATCAAAAAACCTATGAATTTGATATTCAATGGGGAACACAAACAACCTCTGATGATTTGGATGGTGAAATTATTGCACAAAATCAGCTGGCCCCGACAAAAGAGGAAATCCTCAAAATTTTACCCAAATTGACGGGAAAAATTATGCAAACCCCCAGTATGTTTTCAGCAATTAAAATTAATGGGAAACGTGCCTATGAATTAGCCAGAACAGGAAAACCCGTTGTTATATCCCCCCGCCCCATTTTTATTTATGATTTAAAACTGATACATCACACCCGAAAAAAATCCGTTTTTGTCGCAACTGTCAGTAAAGGAACCTATATTCGTACTTTAGCCCACGATATTGCCAGCGCATTGGGTATGTTGGGCGTTGTTATTCGTTTACATAGAACCATAGACGGTCCCTTTCACATTCAACAGGCACAAACGTTGGAAACCCCAGCGATATCCGAAAAAATTATTCCGTTAGAGGTCGTTCTCAAAAACATACCGACACTCACCGTGGATAAGATAACCGCTGACAGATTACAAAAAGGGCAAAGGATTAAAGAGGAAAAATACCACCTTTCAAGTGGCATTCATGTGATTCAATGCGACCAAAAAATCATCGCTTTAGTTGAGATAGAAAAAGCCATTCTGCATCCAAAGATTGTTTTTTAATTAAGATCTTTGGCGTTTTTGTTTTAAAAACTCCCAATAACTTTTGGAAAATGTGCGATTAGCCGCACAACGATGCAATTCACACCACCAATGATAGTTACGTGCGTCTGCCTCTGTCATTGTGGCCGGATTAAAAGATTGACGTAATCTGTATTCTGACTTGGCTAATTCCCGGGCTCTTTCTTGTAAAAAATCTGAATCCCAATGTGGATCATAATGCATAACTCTTATCCTTTTTTTGAATTGCAAAATTGTATCATAATATACATAAAAAGTCAAAGAGAATTTACAACTTGATTTTTACCGAATTTTCGTATATAATAAGAACGTTGTTTTTGATGAAGGTCAAATTAACTTCACTGATCGATGTCTCGGTGACAGCCGATTTGACGGGAAAAAGCAACAGTTCAATCTTAACAGAAAGGAAAGAAGATGTCGTTAAATAAAGAAGCAAAGCAAAAATTAATTGCTGAATATGCTACCACAAAAAATGATACAGGTTCACCAGAGGTTCAAGTTGCGGTGTTATCAGCCGAAATTTCTGCCTTATCCGAACACTTAAAAGCCCATCCGAATGATTTCCATTCGGCCAGAGGTTTGAGTGCCCGTGTAACCAACCGTCGTCGTTTGTTGGGATATTTAAAGAAAACAGACAATGCTCGATATGATGCATTAGTCAAGCGTTTAAAACTGCGCAAATAGTTTTGATAAACACAGGGGAGTATCAAGGGATACTCCCCCGATTTGTAAAGTATGTATGTGAAAGGAAAAAAATGAGTTTATTTAAAACATATAAAAAAGAAATTTCATGGGGCGGACAAAACCTATCCATTGAAACAGGTAAAATCGGTCGTCAAGCAGATGGTTCAGTCATTGTTCGTTATGGTGATACAATGATCCATTGTGCCGTCTGTGCCAGTAAAAAGACCCCCGAAACATTTGAAGATTTTATTCCCCTGACAGTCAATTATCAAGAAAAGACCTATGCAGCCGGTCGTATTCCCGGCGGTTTTTTCAAACGTGAAGGGAAACCCTCGGAACACGAAATTTTAGTTTCTCGATTGATTGATCGTCCTATTCGTCCTTTATTTGTTAAAGGTTTTAACAATGAAACACAGGTTGTGTGTACCTTAATTTCATACGATAAAAAAACTCAATCAGACATCGTGGCAATGATTGCAGCCAGCGCCGCATTAACCATTTCAGGATTACCTTTCCTTGGACCTATTGCGGGGGCTCGTATCGGTTATATTGATGGTGAATATGTTTTGAATCCAGATGTTCATCAATTGAAAAAGAGCCAATTGGACTTAGTTGTCGCCGGCACTCGTGAAGGTGTTTTAATGGTTGAATCAGAAGCCCAAGAACTTTCAGAAGAAACAATGTTGGGGGCCGTAGAATTTGGTCACGCTTCATTAAAACCCGTTATTGATATGATTATTTCTTTGGCCGAAGAATGTGCCAAAGATCCTTGGGAAGTGAAAGAAGAACCGGCCGAATACGCTGTCGTTCGTGAAACAATTAAAGAAAAATTAGGTTCAGAAATTGAAAAGGCCTATACAATTCACAACAAACTGGAACGCCAAGATCAATTGGCTTTATTACGGGAAAAAGCCGCTGCCTTATTTGAAGGTAAAGAAGCCGAATTGGCCATTTATGAAAAGGTTTTTCATGAATTAGAAGCACGCACTGTTCGTGATTCAATTTTGGCCGGTAATCCCCGTATTGACGGACGTGATACTAAAACCGTTCGTCCGATTGAAGCACAAGTGGGATTATTACCCAAAGCCCATGGTTCTGCCCTCTTTACTCGAGGAGAAACACAAGCCATGGTTGTGGCCACTTTAGGAACAACTGATGACGAGCAGGTTGTTGATTCATTAGATGGTGAGTATAGCGAATCCTTTATCTTACACTATAACTTCCCCCCTTATTCAGTGGGTGAAGTGGGTCGCCTCGGTTCACCGGGACGCCGGGAAATCGGCCATGGAAAATTGGCATGGAGAGCCATCCATCCGATGTTACCAAGTAAAGAAAATTTCCCCTATACCATTCGTGTTGTGTCAGATATCATGGAATCAAACGGTTCTTCCTCTATGGCAACAGTTTGCGGATCAACCCTTTCTTTAATGGATGCAGGTGTCCCCATGAAAAAACCCGTCGCCGGTATTGCAATGGGACTTATTAAAGAAGGAAAGAAGTTCGCCGTTCTGACCGATATTTTAGGTGATGAAGACCATTTGGGCGATATGGATTTTAAGGTTGCCGGAACAACAGATGGTGTAACTGCCTTGCAAATGGATATTAAAATTACCTCCATCACACCTGAAATCATGAAGATTGCTTTACAACAAGCCCATGAAGGACGGATGCATATTTTGGGTAAAATGGCCGAAGCGATTGCAGAACCACGTTCTGACATCAGTCCAAACGCCCCCAGAATTCAATCTTTCCAAATTAATAAAGATAAAATCCGTGATGTCATTGGAACCGGTGGTAAAGTCATTCGTGAAATTACCGAAAAAACTGGGGCTAAAATTGAAATTACCGATGAAGGTATGGTTTCTGTGGCTGCTGTAGATGGGGAAGCCGGACAAGCCGCCATTGATTGGATTAAAGGCATTGTGGCCGAACCTGAGGTTGGTAAAATCTATAATGGAACTGTGTGTAAGATTATGGATTTTGGTGCTTTTGTTACCTTTATGCCTAATCGGGACGGACTGG
>JAZUJZ010000095.1:0-6123 GCA_045643025.1 Alphaproteobacteria bacterium | reverse complement strand
AATATATTAGATTGTTTGTCTAAAGAATATAGGGAGACAATTAAAGATAATCCAAAATTAATAGAAGAAATTGAAGATTATCCATCAGTACAAGAGTTAAAAAGTAGATTAAAAAAATGGTATGATGAATATGAAAATTCCTTAGAAGGAAAATTGGTTAAGAAAAAATTGCTTTATCAGAAAATGTTAGAAGATGAAAGAATGGAAAGAGAGTTGATGAATATCTTAACAGAAAGGAAAAGATAATCTTTTTCTTATACAAATTTAATTCAATGATAAATACCTTGTGAAAGATGAAACTTTTATGAGGTATTTTTATGAATGATGGAGTATTACAAATAGATGTTGAAGCAGATGTTAAATTATTACAAGAACACTGGCTTGAATTAAAAGAGCAACAAGAGTTCATTAATTTAACACCATTTACTTATAATATTGAAATTATGGGCTGTATGATAGAAGATAACCAATATAATGTTGTTCCATTAAGATTAGGTGATATTCTGAAACTTCAAAAAATATTTCAAAAATTACTTCTACCAATACCAATGGAAACTGAAACTGTATTTTATAAATTAAAAAGATTAGGTAATAGTAATGGATGCCTTTTTTCTTTTAATACTTTTGGAGAACATTTTATTTGGTCCATTGATGATATTGATACATTATTTGAAGCTATTTTTGCAGAAGTAGGATTAGCAGGTATGAATAAAAATAAACACTTTTTAGGTGATTACCTCTGTCCTTCCATTGCTACATTAGAAGATTATTTAACATCTATTACTAAACAAGTTCCATTAGAGCAAGTTGTATGTGATAGATATATCAACTTACAAGATGTGCCATTGGATAATAAAATATCCTACATAATTCCTTTATACCCATATGGCAGTTATATAATTGATACTATTGATAAGATTGATTGGAAGAAATTAAAAGCATATTTAACTACTGGAAAAGATGATGGATTTTATGTTTAATAATATGGTTGAATTTACCTCTTTTTTAATGTAAATGTAGCAAATATGTAGCAAAGTCATTTATGTGAAAAGATCAAGGTAAAAAAGTATCCTTATAATTCGCTGAATTATAAGGATTATTTTGGTTGCGGGGATGGGATTTGAACCACATGACCTCCAGGTTATGAGCCTGGCAAGCTACCGGACTGCTCTACCCCGCGTGCTGAAAGTAATTTGAATTATACTACATTTATTACTGCCTGTCAAGAGGGATATTCATTTTTTCTGGTAAATACATTTGTTAAAACACTTGACAAAACCACGATGAAAAAGTATAATATCTTGGCCTTGTTTTTTTGAAAAAAGTGCGTTATAATCACGGTAAGAGGAGTGCGAAATGAAATTTTTAGATGAAGCAAAAATTTATCTGAAGGCAGGGGATGGGGGAAATGGTGCCTGTTCTTTTCGTCATGAAAAATTTATTGAATTTGGTGGCCCAGATGGTGGAAATGGTGGCGATGGCGGGGATATTATTTTTGTTGCCAAGGAAAATTTGAATACTTTAATTGATTTTCGTTATCAACAACATTTCAAGGCGGAAAGAGGACATCCCGGTTCAGGAAAATGTTGTACCGGTGCTAAGGGAAATGATTTAATGATTCAAGTTCCCGTTGGAACGGAGATTGTGGCCGAGGATGGAAAAACCGTTTTGGCTGATTTAACCCAAGTGGGCGAACGTTTTACAATTGCTCATGGTGGTCACGGTGGTCGTGGTAATGAATTTTTTAAAACCTCTACGAATCAGGCCCCTCATTTTGCCGAAGAAGGAACGCCCGGGGACGAATTATGGGTTTGGCTCAGATTAAAATTGATTGCAGATATAGGTTTGGTCGGTTTGCCCAATGCGGGAAAATCCACCCTTTTGACGGCTTTAACCAGGGCACGTCCCAAAATTGCCGACTATCCCTTTACGACTATACATCCGAATTTAGGCGTGGCTCATGTGGATGGACGGGATATTATTTTGGCCGATATTCCCGGTTTGATTGAGGGGGCACACGAAGGTGTTGGTTTGGGTATTCACTTTTTAAAACATGTGGAAAGGTGTAATGCTATTATTCATTTATTGGATGCGACCAGTGAGCAATTAACAAAAGATTATACAGTTATTCGTCATGAGTTGGAATCATATAGTTCTCAATTGGCGGGTAAGCCGGAATTGATTGTGTTGAATAAATGTGATGCTTTAACCGAAGAAGAGATGAAGAAAAAACAGGCCTCTTTAAAGCGAAAAACCAAAAAGCAAATCTATGTTATTTCGGCGGTGGCCCATAAAAATCTCACCGAATTGATGCGGGATGTTGTCAAGTTTGTAAAATAAATTTGAAATGACACAGGTTGATTTAAGACAATATTTTAAAACGGATAAAATAAAAGGGCGTTCATTGAATAGTCCAAAAGATAGAATGATGTGTCAAAAAATAAATGAAGAAATGACCGTGGTGCGTCGAAGGTTTGATGAATTGTCCGCAAAATCAATTACTGTCAGTCGTCGTATGGTTTTACGAAACGGACGATAAGTTTTTTTAGTGAAATTGTGGTGGGGGAGGGCTGTTTAATGTTTCCATCAAAACGGTCCCTTTTGTCTGACGAGCAGCCATATATTGTTTTCTCAGACTGTCCCGCACTTGATACGGATTGGGAATTTTACGCATCACAATGGTGCCGGTAAAATCTGTGGAAGTAACTGTAATATCTCCGATATCAGCCCACATATCAATCATACTTTGGTCGGTTGTGCTGTCTGTAATACGAAATAATTCAATCTCATCTACTTTTTTGGAAAAAATACCACTGATAATTAATAATCTTTTATCCGTCAGTGAATAAGAGGTAAAAACACGTTTGTAATATAGACTGATCAGAAAAAAGCCACATGTAATCAAGGTTAGAAACCAATAAAGGGGATTAAATTTTACATCCGCAATGGATCCCGTTACATTCCAATAGAATTGTTCATCCGCACGAATAACTTTTTGTAAGATAGGAAAATCAGACATTTTTACTCCTTTTTTATCATTCTAAAGATTTTGCATAAAAAGGCAAGACTTTTTTGGTTTGATACATTCTTTCGTCTGTTTTTGCCATACATAGATATTTATTTTATCAAAAGGACTGGATTTATTGATTTTCCCTCCCAAAATTAAAAATGCTTCAACTGATAACAAAGAAAGGAGAAATCAAATGAAGAAATTATTATTATCAACTTTGATGGCTGTGGGCACCTTGGGTGCTTTTTCAACAGCACAGGCAGAAGAGGATATGTTTCACTTACACAGCGGTTATGCTGTCATGCAAGCAGGTATGGGATTCGGTCGTAAAGATTATCAAGAATCCGGTGTGTTTGCTGTGGGGGCAGGATATCATGTCAATGATTATATGCGTTCAGACGTAACAGTCGGTATGCGTGCCTTTGGTGAAATTGAAAAAGATGGTGAATCGGCAGATTCTTGGTCTGTTCCAGCCCTTTTAAATGTTTATGCCCGAGTCCCTTGGCAAAAAATGGGAATGTATGTGATGGGCGGTTTAGGTCTGAGTTATAACCATGTGGATGGAACCGATCTCACAAAGAGTGATAGCAAAACAGATTTTGCTTGGACATTGGGCGCTGGATTTGACTATGTTCTCAATAAATGCTGGAGTATGGATTTAGGATATCGTTATGCTGATTTAGGTGAAGGAAGATCTAAATTGAAAGACGGATCCGGTCGTATTTCTTCCGACATTCGTTCACACGATGTTTTGTTGACTGCTCGTTATCATTTCTAAAGTTGAGGCGATTTAGTCAAAACGGGCCCTGAACAGGGTCCGTTTTTGCTATTGAAACTTTTTTGTCTTTATGCTATAATTTATCCATTAAAACAAAGGAGACGATATGAAAGATTGTATTGATACTCAACCGTTAAGAGGAATGCGTGATTTTTTGCCAAAGGATTGGATTTTTCGTAAAAAATTAATGCAAGTATGGTCTGAAACGGCCGAACAGAATGGTTTTACCCGTTATGAAACACCGATTGTGGAAAATTTATCTTTATTGGAACGTAAGGCCGGTGAAGAAATATCAGATCAGATTTATAATTTTGAAGATAAATCGGGACGTAAAATTGCTTTGCGTCCGGAAATTACTCCTTCTATGGTCCGGATTGTGTCGGCCAATCGGGATGCCTTTGCGGCGACCGGAAAAGTTTATTCTATCGGTCAGTGTTTTCGTTATGAAAGGGCTTCTTTGGGGCGTAAAAGAGAACATTTTCAATGGAATATTGATATTGTCGGTGAGGAGAGTATCATTGCTGAGGCCTATTTGATCCATACGGCTATTCAAGCCATGAATAAATTAGGTTTTGAAAAAGGTGAATTTAAGGTTCGGGTCAATAACCGTCAATTAGTCAGTGATTTTTTACATTCTTTGGATATTCAAGACACACAGATTTTAGACGTGATGGGGGTGATGGATAAAAAAGAAAAAATTTCACCCGAGGCCTTTGATGAAATGTTATCTGAAATTCATCTGAATACGAAACAAATCCAAAAAATCAATCAATTTATGTTGGCCAAAAGTTTAAATGAAATTCAAAAATTTATTGATAAAACCAGTAAAGGATTCCAAGATTTACAATGTTTTTGGGAATATTGCGGTTCTTTGAATATTCAAGATTACGTTGTGATTGATACGGCCATTGTCCGTGGTTTGGCTTATTATACGGGAATTGTATTTGAATGTTTTGATACGCAGGGTAAATTTCGGGCTGTTTTCGGTGGGGGACGTTATGACCATTTGTTTGAACGTTTGACGGGAAAACCTTGTTCTGCTGTCGGATTAGGGTTCGGAGATGTTGTGGTTGAGGAACTTTATAAAGATAAATTCGGTGTGCCCGAAACTTATGAAGGGGTTGATGTTGTTTTGGGTGGTTTTGGACCACAGGCAGATGCCTCTTTGTTGCGCTGTGTATCTGTTCTTAATCAGTTGAATTTAACGTTTGATTTTGATTTTAAGCATACGGCTCCGGGTAAATTTTTGGGTCGGGCCAGTAAACGGGGTGCCAAATATGCACTTTATATCGGGGAAAATGAATTTCAAAATTCTCAAGTTATGCTGAAAAATTTAATGAATCGGGAACAAAAACTGATTTCTTTAGAGGATGTGGCTCAATTAAAATCTTTAGTTTAAAGTCATAAAGATATAATCAAATAACCCCAAAGTAAAGGGGACTGTGTTCCATTTGTCTGGTGTAAACTATCCTAACAGGCCGGCGTATCTGCAGGACAACATTTCCCCTGTATGGCAGCTTCATAACCGGCAGGACAACAGGTTTCTCCAATATAATGGCTTAATGTTCCGTCCGTAAAATTGGTTACATAATGGCAACATCCCCCTTGTCCATCGGCATAGGGCACTTCGTCTGGACACATACAAGTTCTATCCCCTTGTTCGCATGGATAACAGATGTTGTTTTCCAAATAATTCCCCTCAGCACAGACAGGACTGTTTCCCGCACTGTAATCTTTATTATATACCAAGGCCTCACATTCACCTATGACCCCGTGAATGACCCCTTTTGTTGATGATATATGCTTTATTTGCTGACAAGTTTTGGCTTCTATATTAGACAGAAATAACTTAAATTGACTTTTATTGATAAAGGCATAGGTGTTTGGAAAATGATCTTGATCTTCCTTAAAGGCGTTTAAGGAAAGCGGGTGATTTTGCTGAATCTGATTGCTGAGAACCATAGCCCTTTGATTTGCTTTGTTGAGGATTTCTTCGGCCTCATGCTTATCTAAGACTAAGTAATAACAAATAATTCCAATGATTGCCAAGAGCGTGATAATAGCGATAACAGCCAACATTTCCGCCATTGTTTTACCGGAATTTTCCCGAGTGTTGAATATCATCATACAAAATCCTTTGTTTATGTTGTTAGATTAACTTTGTTTTTAAAGTTTGTCAAGAAAAAAACTCCCCGTTAGATACGGGGAGATTTTTTGATATTCTTACCGATTATTTTTTATCGGCAACAGCCGCTTGAGCAGCCGCTAACCGAGCCAACGGCACACGATATGGTGAGCAAGACACGCCATTTAAGTATTGATTTAAATACTTAAT
>JAZUJZ010000094.1:0-5742 GCA_045643025.1 Alphaproteobacteria bacterium | reverse complement strand
ACCTCATCCTCTTCTATCTTCTCTTCACTATCACAACAAAAATCATATCCTGCTGTTACTCCTTCCGGACAACATCTATTTTCAATGAACGGCCAACTTCCACCAGCAGCTTCACAACAGTCCCAACTTGTATCCGGACTGGTACAACAACCATTACTATACCAATCCCACGCAGAACCAGCGGCCTCACATTCTTCTGGTGTTTCCGCTAATTTACAATTTTCTCCATCCTTAATATAACCCATTTGACATTGATCGCAGTGCGGACCTGTCCAACCTGGAGGGCATTCATCGGGTGTTTCGGGAAGTTTGCATTCTGTGCCCTCTTTAATATAGCCAGGGGGACATTCTTCTCCAGTAGCATGAGATTTACCGATAAAGAGTTCCATTGAAAAGGTATCTGTTTCGGGGCATCCTGCAGATGAGAATTCCTCGGGCGTTAAATAAGCCCCATTATTGAGACGAATATACAATACATCTTTCCAATTTTTTGTTTTCAAATAGGGACATAATTCTTGAGAAATGAGAGTAATCAACACAGAAAATGTATCGGGTAAATCCGTTTCTAAACGGTCTTCCATAGGAAAATCATTAGATGTTTTTTTTGCAACATGAGAATCATAGACGGACTTATTACGGTAATTTTTCCCCTTTAAAGAGTCCAATTCTACCATAGCATCGCGATGGAGAACGTCGGCTTGATACCTATTAATGAGGGAACGGTATCCCCCTAAAGCCCCAATCATCAACAGAATGATGATGATGATGACCAAAATCATCTCCAACATACTGCGACCGGATTCTCTTTTTTTTGCTTTAGGCATATTCTCCCCCTAATTTGCGATTATTCTAGAAAGAAATCCTGTGGTTGTCAAGCGATAAATAAAAAAAAGACCCCATTTTTGGGGTCTTTTTGAAAACAGGTTAAATTAATACATTCCACCCATACCCCCCATATCGGGTGCATGATTGTGGCCACAGGAGCATTTGTCTTCCGGTTTATCGGCGACCATGGCTTCTGTTGTAATCAACAGACCACCGATGGAAGCAGCCCCTTCCAATGCTGTCCGAACCACTTTTGTCGGGTCAATAATACCGGATTTAAACATGTCGGTATATTCATTTTGACGGGCATCATATCCCATTTTAGTATCGTATTTTTCCAATAATTTTCCAACAACTACAGAACCGTCAATGGCGGCATTAGCTGTAATTTGGCGAATAGGGGCCTGTAGGGCTTTACGAATAATATCCACACCCACCCGTTGATCATCGTTTTCGGGTTTGACTTTATCTAAGGCCTTTGTGGCATATAATAAAGCGGTGCCACCCCCTGTTACAATTCCCTCTTTCACAGCAGCACGGGTTGCATGCAAAGCATCATCAACACGATCTTTTTTCTCTTTGACTTCAACTTCGGATGCGCCACCAACTTTAATAACAGCCACACCACCGGAGAGTTTACCCAAGCGTTCCTGTAATTTTTCCTTATCATAATCAGAACTGGCTGTTTCAATTTGCTTTTTAATTTGTTCGCAACGTGTTTGAATGTCGTTTTTATCACCGGCACCATCCACAATAGTTGTTTCATCTTTTGTAATCGTTACGGACTTGGCTGTTCCGAGCATATCCAAACGAACATCTTCTAATTTCATACCTAAGTCGGCAGAAACAACTTGACCCTTTGTGAGAATAGCAATATCTTCCAACATGGCTTTACGGCGATCACCAAAGCCCGGGGCTTTGACGGCGGCAATTTTTAATCCGCCACGTAATTTATTAACAACCAAAGTGGCCAATGCTTCCCCTTCCACATCTTCTGCAATAATCAATAAAGGACGTCCCGATTGAACAACGGCCTCTAATACAGGCAACAAAGGTTGTAAAGTGGAAAGTTTTGATTCATTGATTAACACATAGGGATTATCCAATTCTACGGTCATTTTGTCTGCATTGGTTACAAAATAAGGGGATAAGTATCCACGATCAAATTGCATTCCTTCCACAACTTCCAATTCTGTTTCAATGCCCTTGGCATCTTCTACAGTAATGACGCCATCTTTACCGACTTTTTCCATTGCCTTGGCAATGTAATCGCCGATAGATGAATCACCATTAGCGGAAATAGTTCCGATTTGGGCAATTTCAGCATTGGTGGAAACCTCTTTACTGCGAGATTTAATATCATCTACAACTGTTTCTACCGCTAAATCAATTCCCCTTTTCAAATCCATCGGATTCATTCCAGCTGCAACAGCTTTACATCCTTCGCGAATAATGGATTGCGCCAAAACAGTGGCAGTCGTTGTACCGTCACCGGCAACATCGGCCGATTTGCTGGCTACTTCACGCACCATCTGGGCACCCATATTTTCAAATTTATCAGCCAGTTCAATTTCTTTGGCAACAGAAACGCCGTCCTTTGTGATACGCGGTGCACCATATGCTTTATTCAAAACAACATTACGACCCTTTGGTCCCAAAGTTACTTTAACGGTATCGGCCAACAAATCCACGCCCTTTAACATTTTTTCACGGGCAGACACACCAAATTTAATTTCTTTTACTGTCATTTTTCTCTCCTTTTAAAACTAATCCAAAATACCAAAGACTTCTGATTCTTTCATAATAACTAAATCTTCACCGTCAATTTTAACCTCTGTGCCGGACCATTTACCAAACAGAACTTTATCCCCTTCTTTCAGAGTCATGGGAATCAATTTTCCTGTTTCATCACGGGCACCGTCACCGACCGCCAAAACAATCCCTGTTGAGGGCTTTTCTTTTGCTGTATCCGGAATAATGATGCCACCGGCAGTTTTGTTTTCCTCGGCCAAGCGGCGTATAATAACACGATCACATAAAGGTTTGAATTTCATTTTTGTATCCTTTCCCATTCATAAGAGAAGACCTTTTCTTCTCTTTTTTTAATGAAAAAAATATAGGATAAAATAATACAAAAGTCAAGGGGAAAAGCATAAAAAAATACCCCTTTTACGAGGGGGTATTTCTATTTTAATTTTATTGATTATCCCTGTTTTGCCTTTAATTTCGGTTTCTTTTTATTAATCACATATACATGTCCTTTACGGCGAACAAGTTTACAATTTTTATCCCGTAATTTTGCGGATTTAAGAGAAGAACGCACTTTCATTTTTTTTTCCTTTCTGATAAATTTTGGGGTTATTATACAAAAAATAAATTTTCTTGTCAAGTAAAATTATCAGTGTTCTTGGTTGATGTCAGAAAAATGTCTGAAAATAAAGTCTGTTTGATGAATGAAAAAAGCACAAAATGGAATTCAAAAATAGAATGTATGTTGTTTGATGCACGTCAAAACAATCGGTCGGAGGGGTTATTTTTGAAAATGTTTTTTAAGGGCAACAAGAATGAGAATGACGGCAAAAGTGAGAGGAATTTTTTGTCCGAAAAGCGCAAAAAAAGTGGGGGGTAATGCTTGGGGAAGGGGACTGTCAATAATTCCTTCACTGCCAAGATTCAGTTTTTTGAGAATGTGTCCATAGCCATCAATCACGGCCGATATACCGGTATTTGCAACCCGAACCAAAGGGAGCCCTTCTTCAATGGCACGTGTTTGGGCCATTGCGAAATGTTGATAGGGACCAGCACTCATACCATACCAACCGTCATTTGTGGCATTAAATAACCACGATGGACGATGATGTTTATCAACGACTTCTCCGGAAAAAATAATTTCGTAGCAAACTAATAATGAAGCCGGCAGTGTTTGAAATACCGGTGTGGTTTGGATTCCTGTTCCGGGAGTAATATCAGGTTCAAAGGGAACAAATTTATCTAAGGGCAGAATTCCTTTCAAAGGAGTATACTCTCCAAAGGGGACCAAATGTGATTTATCATAAAAGGCACGAATATCTGTTAAATCATCCAGGATAAAAATACTGTTTGCAACGGATTTATCTTTTGGATTAACGGCACGCATAGCCCCTGTGATTAAGGTGCTTCCCTGGGGTAAAGCATGCATGAGTTCTAAGCGTTGGTCGTGGTGGTAATTCATCAAAAAACTGACGGCTGTTTCCGGCCATAAAATATGGGTAATCCCTTGTCCGTTTGTTTTTGATAAAGTCATTGTCTTTGTTAAATGTTCATGTGCTTTTGTCGGATTCCATTTGAGTGTTTGGGGGATATTGGGTTGCACAAGTCGTAATTTTGTGCCCCAGACAACGGGCGTTTCCACCGCACAATTTAATCGTAAATATCCCCCCAGAAAAATGAGCAATCCCAACCCACAAGTTATCAAAGTTGTCTTTTTATTTTTCAAACTGAGTAAGGCAAAAAAGAGGACGGTCAGTCCGCTGAGGCCATAAATTCCTATGACGCTGGTTGTTTGCATGACGGATAGTAATGGATTCCAGATATTCCCAATCGGATTCCACGGAAAACCGGAAAATAAAATACTGCGGGCATATTCTGATAAAATTGTCAGACCGGCCAATGCGACGCAACGGGGCCATCCTCGTTTAAAAAAAACCGTCAAGCCGGTGGTGAGTCCCCAAAATAAACCAAAATATAAACCAAAACCAATCCAAATAAGCGGACAGTAATGGATAAAAGTGCCCCCATCTATCAAAAAGGCGCTGGTTAGCCAGTGCATAGAGGTGGCCCCCCATCCGCAACCGAACCAAAATCCTAAAACAAAACAGGACCTAAAGGTATGGCTTTGATTTAATAATTTTGTCAATAAAATAAGACAAAGACCAGTGAGAGGCCACCAAAATCTGGGTGCAAAACCAAAGGCCCCCACACAGCCCATCAAGATGAGTAAAAGAGGAAGAAAGTATTTGTTTTTTTGCATGGGGGTAGGTTAGCATAAAAAAAGTCAAATTGCAATTTTTTATTGCTTTTTCATTTAAAATAGCACATTGTTAAGTTGGAGTTTGAAAATGCAAATACGTTTTATCGCATCCATTTTATCAATGATGTGTTTTTTGTTGGGGGTTTCTTTTTTGATTCCCGCAGTGGTAGATTGGCATTATCAATCTGTTTTTTCAATGTATCTGTTCGGATATATCGGATTAACCATGATGTTGTTGAGTTTGTTTGCCTATTTTGTGGTGAGGCCTCAACAAACAGAACCACTCAAACTAAAGGAAATGTTTTTGACGACTACTTTAATTTGGTTGGTGTATGCCGTTATGGCGGCTTTACCCATTTATGCAGATTTACCACATTTACCTTTTATAGATGCTTTATTTGAATCCGTTTCCGGATTGACAACAACGGGGGCGACCGTTTTGTCTGATTTAGATACCTTACCCAAAGGTTTATTGATGTGGCGGGCTATGCTACAGTGGATGGGTGGAATAGGTATTATCGTGGTTGTGCTGATTGTTTTTCCTGTTTTACGGGTGGGGGGAATGCAATTTTTTACCACAGAATTTTCGGGCGATAGAATTCGTTTAACGCCCACTTTGGGACAAACAGTTCGCCGAATTGTATTGAGTTTTTTGGTTTTAACACTGTTATGTATGGGGGCGTTAATTTTGGCCGGTATGGGGACTTTTGATGCCTTGGCGCATGCTATGACAACGATTGCAACCGGTGGTTTTTCCACACATGATGCCAGTATAGGTTTTTATGAAAGTCCATTGATTGAATGGATTGTGATTTTATTTATGTTTTTGTCGGGATTGCCCTTAATCCTGTGGGGACAATTGATTCATAGAAATTGGTTCGCTTTGCGGGGACATATTCAGATTAAAA
>JAZUJZ010000093.1:0-5286 GCA_045643025.1 Alphaproteobacteria bacterium | reverse complement strand
CACAAGTTTCCCCTGAGGCATAAAAATTCGGTGCACATCCAAAAACACAACTTTGACCATCTTCGGCAAGATGATAATTATCGCCTTCACAACTCTCAATTTTATACTTATCCACCTCACCGGAACGACAAGGGACACAATTTGCTTTATTCGGACAAGAAGTTAAAGGATATCCCTGACACTCTTTTGCCACACATTTAACCAATGTTCTATCCCCCGATGGGCAAGTATCATTTTCATCAGCTTCATATCCTTCACCGCAAGTCGCTTCATATCCCGGACACGCATTTTCCGTCATACAATCTTCCCCTGTCCAGCCCAATAAACAAGATAGTTTTTTATATGTCGTTTTACCATCTGCCTCACAATCATCACAGTTCATGTGGGATGGGCAAGAGGCCAAAGTATAACTGATACAATCAATTTCTTGACACTGTTTTAATAATTTTTTACCCGATTGACAGGTGCGCCCCGATTCCTTAAATCCCGTTCCACAACTTTCAAAATAATCACTGCCGCAATTGATTTCATCCAGACAATCCATCCCTTCATATCCGGGATCACATTGGCATTGTCCCGTTCCCGCAACACAATGCCCATTATGACAATTGACATTTTGACAGGGGTCAATCACTTCCCGACATTGTTTTAACACTTTTTGACCCGATTGACAGGTGAGTCCCGTTTCTTCAAAGCCCGTTGCACAACTTTCAAAGTAATCACTGCCACAATTGACTGCATTCAGGCAATCTGTCCCTTCATATCCGAGATCACATTGGCATTGTCTCGTTTCCGGAACACAATGTCCATTATGACAATCAACATTTTGACAGGGATCAATCACTTCCCGACACTGTTTTAACACTTTTTGGCCCGATTGACAGGTGAGTCCCGTTTCTTCAAAGCCCGTTGCACAACTTTCAAAGTAATCACTGCCACAATTAATTTCATTCAGACAATCCGTCCCATCAAATCCGGGATCACATTGGCACAGTCCCGTTTCCTTAACGCAATGTCCATTATGACAATTAACATCTTTACAAAGATCTTTTGTTTCGCTTTCAGAATGAGAATCATCTTTTTGTGTTTTACTGTGATTAGCCGCATAAATCGCCCCACCAACCAAGATGCCGACTGTTCCCACTTCCAATGTATATTCCTTTAAGCCGGACCAGAAAGCCGAAGTGTCGTTTCCTTTCCAATTGGGCTTAATATACCCACTTTTAACCGCATTCATCCAAGCACTGTAACCATGATTAAACGACAGAATTTGTTCACGAGATAAAGCAGAAACACATCTGTGTCGTGCATCCGCCCCCAAAGTCCGCAAAACATGAAAAGCGGAATAATCTTCTTTACCTATTGATAAACACAATGGGGTATCTCCATTGTTATCCACAACATCCAAAAATCGTAAGGATTCCCGTAACCGACGAATATTACCCTTATGGGCCAACTCATAAACCGCTTGAGTCGGTGTATAGCTGCTTGCAGAAACAAGGGGAGTTATACCACACAAAACAAATACACACAATAATATTTTTATCCCTAATAATCTCATTGGTTTTCCCCTGTAATTTCATACTATAAAATCTAAAAGTAAAAATCAAGTGATATTTACACTTTTTTGAATATTTTTTTATTCACATCAAAAATCCGACTTTATAAACTTTTTTATTTGACAAAAAGGGACTTTTTTGGCTATATTTTTGTGGGAGAAAAACAATGATTTACAGAAAAGCCACCCTAAAAGATTACGAATCTATCTGTCAATTGAGACAGCAATTAAAACATGATGCCAGTGATAACATTTCTACTGAGTATGCCCGATATTGTAAAAAAAATGATAGACCTTGGATTAAAAAATGTTTACGTTCCAGAAAAATACATATTTTAGTTGCCGCAGAACAGGACATCATTTTTGGTCATGCTATTGTTTTAATTGAATCGGTGATGCCAAAGATGAAAAAATATTATACCTATACAAAAAAAGCCACTTTGGTTCATTTGTATGTTGATCAACAAAAAAGACATCAGGGAATTGCAACCCACCTCGTCCGTTTTACCTTGAAATATCTGAAGCAAAAACGGGTTGATTTCGTGGATTTAGACTGCCACGTCAGTAATACAGCCGCTGCCACTTTATATCACCAATTAGGTTTTCAAGATATCTGGGTTAAAAAGAGGATTTCCTTCAATTAATGGCGGCATTTTTATAAATGTCTGTATAAACATTTTGGAATCCTTGGTCGTGTGTTGCTTTGGGAACAATAACCAGATTTTCAGGCGGGACAAGGGACTGTGCAAGGTTCAAAGGAACCACTTCATCATTTTCTGCGACATAGTGTATTTGTTTTATCTTGGGTAAAGTTTGTAAATCTATAGAATCTGTTAAGAGAGGTAATTGCAATTGTTGTGTCCATTGTGTATGATTCAGAACCCCCGCTACGGTTACCCATTTTTGAATGGGTAAATCATCATTTTGATTTATCACTAATCCGGAAAGTAAAGCACCCCCCGAATATCCGATTAAAACAATCGGTTGTCCTCTGGTTACAGAACGAATAGCCGCAGTTGTTGCTGCAACAATTTTTTGGGAAAAACGTCCTGTTGTCCAATCTTTCTCCATACAAGAGTTCGTTTTGACATACTGACATGGTCTGGCCAAATACACAACATTCGGATGCGGATCATGAAAGGCCATTTTCCTGAAAAAAGTTCCCATCGGGGTTGGGTCAGAGGTAGGTTGCCCTGCATAATTAAAAGCATGACCATCCCCTTCAAGATACACATGAACAGGTTGTGTTTGATTCATGATTCTTTGCCAACTGGCCAAACGATAGGTGGGCGTTTGAATTTCTATATAATGAAAATCCTCTGGGATAATAACGGCTTCACATCCCATTAATAAAAAAAAGAAAGCAAACATCCATTTTAACACAACGACTTCTACCTATATCTGTTATAATGATGGACTCTTTTTCATATATTGTTTCCAATCCAAACCATTAATTAATAATTGTTTAGCAATCGCCGTATGTCCAGGTTGATAAGAATAAACAATCTCAAAAAGCAAATGATCAGCATAACGATTCCAAAATAAACGATTTAATGCCTTTGCCTCCGTTTCCGGAATATAAAACCGACATTCTCGTCCCCATTCGGCCTTCACGCAAAAATCCTGTTCTGGACAAACACCTTGCGGGAAAATACCACAATCCACCTTTTGCCAATCAATTTGATATTGAATATAATGTCCTGACAAGAGATCACGAGGATCATACCCCATAATCGGTAATGTAAGATTCATACCGTTTTCACGCTGATAGTTCAAAAACAAACACCAAACGACCAAACACAATAAAGGTGTAAATAAAATCAGAGAAAGTATTTTTTTACTCATTTGAAAATCTCCATACTTTGAATATATTTACTGGTTTTTTTAAGGGCATAAATCATCAACAAAATCAACAATCCACCAACAACAAAACCAAAACCGGACATCAACAGATTTCCAAATCTTGTTGAGAACAACAGGAAAATATATATTTCCAGAGCCAATGCATTCCGCCGAAAAGAGATAACATTTTGATTACGAACAGCCAAAAACATTCTGGCCCCGAAGAACAAAAATGAAAAAGCATGAATTACAAAGGGACTGATTCCAGACATATACAAAAAGAACCAACTTCTTCTTAAAAATCCCAAAATAAAAATAACCACATACGCCATAAACATAGATAAAATAGAAAAGGCCCGTGGCAATATCGTTATACTATGGATTGCTTTATCCAATTTCTTACCAGCATAACTCAATAAAGATAATAATAAAACGGAAAAAACGACCCCCTCAATATGTTTATCTATATATCTGAATAACGTATCCAACCAATCAAAATCAAACAAAGTAAAAAATAAACAGAGCCAGCAAAAATTAAAAAACAGAGATTGACTGAGCAATACAAAAGGGAGTCCCAATATAGACCAAAATATTGCAAAAGAACTCCATCCTCCGTCCAGATTAAAAATTTGACCAATCAATCCAATGGTTGCTCCAATCATCAAAAATGATAACAACAGAAAAAATTCCCGTAAAAAATTCTTTTGATTCTCCTTTGCCCAGATAACGCCATAGATAAAGCATCCCAAGAGGGCAAAATCCCCAATCAATTTTACCGGCGTTGGTAAAATAGCCCAATTGGCAGAAACCATCAAACAAATACCCAATCCAATTAATAATCCGGCAATTGTATAGGCCGTTTTCCAAAATTTAACATTATTATGGGATTTTTCGTATTCTAAAATCTGACTGCCCTGTGCCGCTGTAATGATTTGATTTTCAATCCATTTGGAAATTTTACGAGATAATGACATTGAGAACTCCTTTTTACCTAAACATTACATTAATGACATAGAAAACCTCCAAAGTCAAGTTTTTTATCCCAACCAAAAACCGAAAAAAGTATTGACAAGAAACTTGTCTTACGATACAATTCGGATAAGAGGAAAAGTTATGAAAATTTCGGCCTATATTGTCACACTTAATGAAGAAAAAAGACTCCCTAAAACACTGGCTGCTCTCTCAAAGGTTGCAGATGAAATTGTTATTGTGGATAGCGGTTCAACGGATAAAACAAAATCAATTGCCAAAAAATATCGGGCAAAGTTTATTTTTCACAAATGGAAAAACATTTCTTCACAAAAAAGATTTGCCAGCCAACAGTGTCGCTATCCTTGGTTATTATCTTTAGATGCAGATGAAGTTTTATCCCCCGAACTCATCCGTGAAATTAATTTATTAAAACAGAATATGACTGCGGACGCTTATCGTTTCAGGATTAAAGATATGTATCCCGGCGATAAAAAACCCCATTTGTTTGCCAAACAGTATAATCTGATTCGGTTGTATCATACACAAAAGGGAGAAATGCCAAATGATTTGACCCATGATCGGGTTGTTATGCACGATAAAACAACGGTAAAACAATTAAAGGGAATCGTCTATCATTATTCCTATTTAACCATAGAACACACTCTCAACAAATTCAATGCTTATACCACCGAGTTGGTTCATACGGCAAACGCATTGGGTAAGACATATTCATTAGGTCGATTATTTATTGAGTTTCCCTATCAATTTATACGTTATTATTTTATGAAAAGATTTTTTTTACAGGGCACATTCGGATTTATATTGGCCATGAATCACGCCTATTTTCGTTTTTTAAAAATTGCCAAATATATTGAACGAAAATATCAAGGAAATTTATTGTGTGAAGAGGTCAG
>JAZUJZ010000092.1:0-1653 GCA_045643025.1 Alphaproteobacteria bacterium | reverse complement strand
CGTTGAGCCTCCAGGGTATTAAATTGTTTGTCTAATCCTTCATCTGTTGATTTACGTGTGTAAATAGCACATCTCATTGTCCAACTCCAAAAAATCTGTTTCCCGAGGTGCGTATTCCTGTAATATGTTGAGCGGCCGCCGATAAACTGGTGTAATAGGTGCCGTCCATATCTACGCCCCTTTCTAAAATAGTGACACGATAGTCCGTCCGTTTATAGGTCCGGACTATCACTGTTCCGACCGGATATAAGTGTTTTTTGCGTTGTTGCTTTTCAAAGAATTTTCTAATCAGACCTTTTGTCTTTATGGATAATCCCCCATGGCGTAGTTCTTGCAAACGATAGGAAATACGCAAGATGTAAAACTCTTTATTGGCAATGCGGGATTCTTGATTATATAATTGCATATAGTATTGCTTCAGGACATGAAAAGGCAAGTCCTTCACCGTATCTATATCAATGTTTAAATCAAGATTTGTATCAACCATAGCGACTCCTTGTGAACACAATAACGCTCTTTTAACGATTTATATCCAGTCAATTCTGATGATTTTCGGCACTTTCTGTCCCCTGATTAAAAACACTTAATAACGTGGGGAGTATCACCAGCGCCAATTCATGTAACGGATTGTCCATGGCTTACCTCTTATCAAAAGTGATAGATGTTTTTTCGGCCGCTTCCACCCAAGCATCCAAATCCGCAACATCATAAAAACTATGACCACGCACTTTTCTAAACTTTGGGCCTGAACCGTCCACGCGGTATTTTTGCAAGGTGCGCTGGGCCAACCCTAAATAGGTAGCCGCATCTTTTGTTGTGTAAAAGCGTTGCATTACTTTTCTTTTTTCCATTTCTTATTTCTCCATCATTTATTGTTGACATTGCTCGCCTTATGCGAACAAGGGGAAAATAAAGCTTAAAAAGAAAAATAAACACTGAGATTTTTTTAAAAAAACTAGAATTTTTTAAAAAATCCCAGTCTGACAGAAAAAAATGTTGTTAACAAAAAAGATGTTTTTGATACCCTAAAAAACATTGCCTTTTTATCGCCTTTTGACTATATCTTTGAATATAGGAGTATCTGATGAAGGAATTTTACAGGAATTTATTTAAAGTATATTTGTTTATGGCCCGAGCTTTATTTCCGAAAAATTCTGCCCTGCAACGCGAGTTTTTATTGATTAAGGTCTCGGCTCTTGAAAAGAAAATACCCCAAGTTTTTGAAAAATTGGGTGGAATTCGGCTCTTACGTCTTTGCCGGTCGGCCAAAGAGATGAAAGAATTGGTAGAGCGTACCCAAAAATCCGACTGGGTTTATGCGATTAAAATCTTCCACACAATGCAGTCTATGCAACAGGATCCCAAATTAGCTGATAAGGTCAGCCTCAATAAAGCGGCGTTTATCTTGGATAAGGATATTAAAGAGGAAAAATCAAAAGATGCTAACAAGCAAAACGCTTCCCGTTATAAAGATATATGGCGTCAATATCGGGGCGTTGTCCATTTGATTGAGGCACTTCACACCATGAAAATAAACTACTTGGAAAGGACAGAGGATCCTATCCCTTTTGAAGCTTTTTTGGCGATGACACTGGATTACCTGAATTTGGCCGCCTATCAACAAGGGGAAGAAATTAAGAAGATGAAAGAGGG
>JAZUJZ010000091.1:0-1812 GCA_045643025.1 Alphaproteobacteria bacterium | reverse complement strand
TTAAAAATGCCGAAGTCAGATTATTATACGATCGTGCTTTGCAATCCAAATTTCGTCAATTAACATACCAATTACAAAATCCACACCATAAAGATAAGGCAAAGGTGGATCGAATTTCATTACCGCAACCGGAACGTATTTTATTATCTTATTTATATGCTTATCCGCACGATTTGGCCATCTATGCCGAAGAATTATCGAATTTAAATTTGTATCAAAGTATTCATGAATCGGCCCTGTTTAACGCTTGGTTGGAATCGGCCTTACAGGGTGGGGAAATTTTATCCGACAACTTGGATGATGAATTAAAATCCCGTGTTGCAAAAAATCAACATTCCGTTACATCTGAACAGGCGATTCAATATGTCGGTAATTTATTGAATGATTGGAAATTAAAAGAAGCCAAAAAGTTATTTCAAGAAAAACAAACCGAATATCTAAAAACGGAAGATGCTACTATCAAGGCCGAATTAGACCGGTTATTATCGGAAATTACTTTGTTGGAAAATTCCGAAAAAGAAATATAAAACCCCATCGGCTCAGTTTGATTTTAAAATACAAAAAAGACCACCCAAAAACGGGTGGCCTTTTTATTAGACCTTAATTAAAACAGACCTTGAATAGAGTCCATAACACCTTTAATCTTAACCGATTTTGTCTTATCAATTAATTTATTAAGTGAATCAGACACAACCTGTTGGTTGAATTGTTGAACTTGTTTTAAAGATTCTGTGGTAATCATGTTAAATACATGAATAATGGAATCTTTAATGGATAGTTTTTGTTGTTCACCAATGTTCTTTTGTTGCAGATTGGGTAATTTTATATCCACCGTTTTTCCCATAAATCCGAACTTTAATGTTGAATTATTGATTTGTAAATCACGAATCACAACACTTTTTGCCTGTTTAGTGGCTGGCTTTTGTTGTTCGGCCTGAACGGCTACTTTTGCAGTGGGTTCTGATTTTGGTAAAGCCGATTGAACATTGTTGTTTAATTCCACCAAATTCATATCTAATTTTTGGTTCATTTCAGTATCAACTTTTGTACCGTTAATCATAACAGAGTCAATAATAATTTTGTTTTGGAATAAGGTCTTTGGTTGAAATACAACATCAATTTTACCCAATTCAAAAGCATTTGGATTGGCATATCCCGCAGGATTGGCGATTTTTAAACCGGCTAAGGAAATTTTTCCCTTTATTAAGGAAATATCAATTTTGTCCAATGATGCTGCCGTTTTGGTATATTGGGGAACAACACGTTTGATAACCGGTGGCACCCAATACCCGATGCTTAGATAAGTAATACCAACCAATACAATCACTATGGCAATAAACCATAAAATTGATTTAAGAATAATTTTTGATATTTTTTTCATTTTTTTCTCCTTTGTTTAAATAATTGAATGGGTTGTGTAATGACAGTCTCTGCCTTTGTATCTATATTAATTTTTCCACCGATGGGTAAAATAGCTGAGCCATTATGATGGGAATAACTTGGTAATTCAACAACGGGATAGGGGGCCGAATCAAAATAATCATGCAATATAGATCGTATCATTTTTTTGTTTTTAGGGTCTAATCCGGCAGCCATATCACCCAAAATAACACCTTTTAGGTTTTTAAAGACGCCGGCTAACCTTAATGTGTTCAGCATGCGATCCAAACGATAGGGATATTCATTTCCTTCTTCTAAAATTAAGATTTTTCCCTTTGTTTCCGGAAAATATGGCGTTCCCAGTAATGAAGAAAAAACCGTTAAATTTCCACCAATTAAAGTCCCTTGAACTTTTCCGGTTGTCCATGGTTT
>JAZUJZ010000090.1:0-14061 GCA_045643025.1 Alphaproteobacteria bacterium | reverse complement strand
TTAGCAACTTTAAGCAACAAAAAAACAGAGAGCTTTTGACTCTCTGTTTCGTTTAGATTGCCCTTGAAATATAGGGTTTCTCCGTTGGTCGGAACGGCGGGATTTGAACCCGCGACCCCTTGCCCCCCAGACAAGTGCGCTACCAGGCTGCGCTATGATCCGTCTAGCTATGTATTATACATATTTTACAAGGGATTGCAAGTTTTTTCTTGTTATTTGTTAGGTGAAGCCCTGTTTTTAATCAACAATAACTTGATAAAAAATATATATTTTAAAATAATTTATATTGGCTGCAGAAAACTTTACTTAGAATCGACTTTTGGATCAAAGAATAATTTTTTTAAAAGGTAAGCACATGGCTTTTCAATAAAATGGTGTGCTATAACTCCGACTATCACACTTATAAGTAATGTAATAGTAATAACTAATGCTTTATAATCTGATAGTAATATAGGATGGTTATTTTGTATGTAGGTTATAATTCCTCCATGATTATTAAACCAATGTGTGAGATATATTGCCAAACAATATTTAGAACAATATCCAAAAATGGGTCTGTCAAAAATTCTGCTTATTAAGCCATTGTTTTTGACAAAAAGAATAATCAATCCAGATAGTAAAGCTGTGTTTATAAACCAATATGGAATGATGTTAGAAATGAAAATTTGCCAAATTAGTAATCCAAAACATACCGTTTCTAAAACTGTTGATTTCCAATTTATATTTTTTGAAACTGCCATATCTCGTTTAACAGACATTGCAATAAGTATACCAATACCCATTCCAGCTATTCCTCTAAATAATCCTCTGGGGAAATAATTATATATCATATCCCATCGATCACCTGGGGATTGAGCCACAATAACACATGCAATGAAAGTTATACTACCAACGAATAAAGCCAATTTGTTTTTATCCGTAAATACTTTAAGAACTAGTAAATAAAAGATACTTAACCAAAACAAAACCCCAATATACCATGCCGGTGCATTTGGAATGTCTTTATAAGACAATCCCGTATTTTGTAGGAAAAACATTCCCTGAAAAGCCTTAATCCCCCCCTGTGATATTAATCCGCCAAAAATAATTAATGGAACAAATTGGATAAATTTCTTTTTAACATAATTTAAAATATTTACCTCTGGTTTGAAAGTAGTTGCTAAAAAATATCCAGACAGAATAAAAAAGAAAGAAACACCATAACCCCCCGCAGAATATAATTGTAAGTATTTTTTTAAAAAATGTGTGCAAACAACGGCAAAGGTAAATACTATCCTTAAAAATTCAATGTTTTGCATTTTGGATTTTATTACTTCTTCTTCTGATTTATAATAAAATAACAACCAAAAGAGATAAATAATACCAAGGTTAATTAGTAAAAATGTACTCCAATGACTTTTTCCCTTTAATTTAAATGGTGGGGTATAAATTATATATGGATCTTTTTTATTGGTTATTATGGTTAATTTATTATCTTCTATTGTTTTATTTTCTATATCCTTATTAAAAGAAAATTGTGAAAAATCAGATAGATTAATTTTCGTACTTCCCTTTAATTTTAAATTTGACACTTGGACTTTTCCCGGATTCTTTCCGAAATCTAATCGAAAGCGATAAATTTTATCTGCCGGTAAAGAAATTAAAACTTCTTTTTGGGTTTTATGTACCTCTTGTTTAACTGAATGATTTTCGTTAAAACGTTCATTCTCTTTTGTTGTATAAAATACTTGATATACAATATCTTTTGATGAATTTGATGTAAACGAAACTTTAATAACCTTAGGACAACATACAAAATAAGTAAGTAGGAAGGATACTAAGATAAATATTATATATAATTTCTTCTTCATAGAATTTCTTTTTAGGTTAAATAAAGTTTTTTAAAATAATTACATCTTAGAATATATGATAAGGACAAAAAATGCAAGAAGTTTTATCGCATATGTGAATGTTAGTAACTGATTTTATACCCGCATAGCGTCCATAATTTGTAATTGGACTTTCGTTTGTCCGTGCCACGAATCTTTCTTAATTCGCCCCAACAGGTGAAAATGTTGGTGCAGGCCGCTTAACAATTCTTGGCCCAACGTGGTGTCGGCAACCTTAAAAGCGATCGCTTTTAATTGATGACCCACAATGTCCGAAAAAGCACAACCGATATGACCATTTTTTAATAAATTGACATATTCCAATTGAACGTTGGGGACAATAAATGTGGGTTCATTATTGCCTTCGCCATAGGGGGCCAACTGTGTCAGGTTATCGGCCAAATCTAAATTAATGCCACCGATATCCATTAATCCATCCGTTTGAATTGTATTGGTATCGGTGGTGATTTTATCGGGTGTAATTGTTTCAATTAAGTATTGTTCAAAAGCATCCAGTTGATTGGTTGTCAGGGAAAATCCAGCCGCCATCGGATGTCCACCCCCACGGGTCAAAACACCTTTGGCCAAACCATTCATAATAATTGTTCCGATATCAATGCCGGTAACAGAACGGGATGAGCCTTTAATTTCATTACCTTCAATGCTCAAAACTAAAACAGGCAGATTATAGCGTTCCTTTAATCGGCCGGCCACGATACCCACAACACCTTGGTGCCAATTTTGCCCCTTGACCAATAAAAACGGATGCGCAATAGGTTGGGATTCCACTTGTTCAATCGCCTGTAACATCACATCGGCTTCGATTTCACGACGGGCAAGGTTTAAGGATTCTAATTGTTCCGCTAACAGTGTGGTTTGGATGGAATCATTACAACTGAGCAGTTGCATCCCTAAATCCGATTGTCCGACACGACCGCAGGCATTAATGCGTGGCCCCAATATATAACCCAGATGATGCGGCTGGACGGGTTCATTGATATTCACCCGTTGGCACAGGGCATTCAACCCCTTATTTTGCTCCAGGTGAAATTGCTTTAAACCACTTTTAACCAATAATCGATTGACAGGGGATAGGGGGACCACATCACATATCGTTCCAAAGGCAACTAAGTCCAAAAACTGTAATAGATTGGGTTCGGTGATTTCTTGATAAAAGCCACGACGGCGGAGTTCGCTGTTTAATGCGACCACGAATAAAAAGACAACACCGCAGGCGGCTAAATGCCGACAGGGATGATCCAAAGGTTCGTCCAATCGTTTGGGATTGACAACGGCATAACACTTGGGTAACACAACTTCGGCATTATGGTGATCCAAAATAATGACATCTAATCCCAAATTCGTGCCGGATTCGATGGCCTCATAGGCGGTGGTGCCGCAGTCGGCAGTTAAGACAACAGAACAACCTTTATCCTTAAATTCCGCCATTTTCTTGGCGTTTGGGCCATAGCCATCTTCACGATCCGGAATAAAGGTAAAAACGGTTGTGTGTATCGATTCAAAAAACAGTTTTAAAATGGCGGTGGAGGTGGCTCCATCCACATCATAATCCCCCATAATACCAATGGGTTCATGGGCTTGAACGGTATCAGCAACACGTTTGGCGGCCCGTTCCATATCCAAAAGAGTGTTGGGGTTGGGTAAATTGTTTTTTAAGGTTGGGGACAAAAAAGTTGGAGCATTTTCTAATGTTATCCCCCTTAACACCAATAAACGGGCCACAATTTCCGGCAAAGATAATTTTTGGATTAGTGTTTGTATTTCCCGTTCGTTCGGGGTTGGAATATCCCAAATACAGTTATTCAGGGACAGTTTTCCCTGTTCAAATGCTGTCATCTTTCGTCCTTTCGGATACGAGTATAAATGGATTTATTCCAAAAGGCAAGAGATAAAATTTGATAAAAAAAGACAGCACGAAATGAATCGTGCTGTCGTCTTATTCAGAAAAGTTTCTTATCTGGAACCTTTACCTCTTGAAGGAGTCGGTTTTGTTGGTGTTTCCTTTATTGTCAATTCCTCCGTTTCAAAATTTAAATGGATATCCGGTGATTGTGTCAGGACAAATTCTTTTCCCTCGGCCGCTTTTCCATCAAATTTTACTAAATTTCCGGGGGTGGTGACTAAAACGCAACCCTTGGAAATGGGATGGGCTACGCCATAACCCAATTTTAAATGGTTATCATTTGGGGTATGTTCTTCAACTGAACGCGAGGCTTTTGGATCTTGTAATTTGGAACGGACATAGTCCGCATTGACAGCCGTTACCCCAAATGGAGCAAAAATTTCCTGTTCAACTATTCCTTCCGGGGTATTGACAATGACTGTTCCCACGTGTTGTGTTGTGATGGCTTCGGACATTTTTCTGGGGGAATGATTTCCCAATTGAAATTTGATACCGTTATATTTGCTAAATGGTCCCATTTTATTTTCCTTTCGTTCTATGCTAATTATTTTTCCGAATATTTTCGGATATTTTGAGTCTTGCATAAATTAAAACTAATTGCAAGGGGATTTTATGAAAATAAAAAAAAGTCGCCACTGCGGCGATTGAGATAAACTGGCGGGAAGTATTGTGTAATATGATAGCCAATAAATATTCCTTGATAAAAAATTTAGAATAAGATAAGGTTATTTAAATAAGAGGAATAAAGAATGAAAACATTTATTGAATATATAAAAAAGTTTTTTAAAAGTATTTTACTTTTGTGCTATTATTTTGGAATAATCACTTTAATTGTGGTTGGCACGTATGGAGGATTTTTGGGTTGTGGAATGTCCCCTAAATGTGAGATGGCTGGAGCAATGTTATTAGTAATTTTATTTTTTACTTGTCCTTGGATTGTTGTCCTTATTCTTTCCTTAAAATATAGAAAAAATAAAACAGTATTACTTTCGGTTTTTCCACCAATTATATTGTTTCTCTTGTTCTTAACTTTTTTAACTATACTAGATATGAAAGCACCATTAATAAGCGGTATAATACTTACTTCTATTCCATTTTTAATTATACTTAGTCAAATTTTTTTGATAAAAAAGCAAAAGCTAAATAATGAAAAGAATTAGCGTGTTAAAATCAGTTTTGGAGATAAAAAAGAAGTTTTTATGTTTATTTTATTATGTATTTTACCTATCGTTATAGGTATTATGGTTTTACCTGTTGTCATTGCAAAAAAACGTAAAATTAATTTTTCTCTTGGGGTTCTTTTTATATTATCATTAATATCTCTTTATTTGTGCTATATAGCTTTAGCAGAAGGGGGTAAAGGTATTCAACTCTCATTATGGCTGTATCTTTTGACTTTGGGCTTGAGTTCATTTTTACCTGCCCATAAACAAAAAGATCAAATTAAAAATCCAGATAAAAATAATGTTAAATATCATAATCCAGAAAATTTAAATATACCTTTGAATTTACCAAATAATTCATTTCAAAATTGGTTTAAAAGCGATAAGCACATGAGATATACAAAAGTAGTTGGATTAGGTATTTGTATGGTATTATTTTTTCCTTTTATTAATTATAATATGGCAGATCTTAAAAATACTATGGAATACGATCCTATAGGTTTAAGTTCAGTGGCCTTGTGTATAAGCTTCTTCTTATTTCCCATAGGGGCAATCTTGTTATATTATATACTTAAGTTGTTTACTTTAAAAGATCTTGTTAATTCCTTTTCTATTTCATCATTTTTATTAAATATTTTTTCTTTTATTTGTATAGCAATTAGTATAGATATTTCCATATATTTTTATGTAGATATATTTCATGAATTAATAGTTTTAAATAAGATTTTTTTAATTCCTTATACATTTATCATTTGTCTTCAATTATTTTTTGCTTTTGTAAAATTTTCCCTCATAGGGTGTATGCTTTTATTCCTTTCTATACCTTTAATTATGATTTTTTTGTAATAATTTGTTTACAAGGATTTATATGTGTTTCTGCATTTGGATCTAGTGATGAGGGAAAAACATCTCAAAAAGTTCGAATGTTCACAGAAATATAGGATATAGAAAATAAAAAGAAGTCGCTATTTTTAGCGACTTGTCCAATTTGGCGGATGGGAGAGGATTGCTTCGGGCTGATGCCCTTGTCCCTGATGGGATTGCCTGCGGCAACCGCTCATTGACATTCGCGACCGAACCTCTGTCGGTTCTCATCCCCTCTATCCACAAAAAAACACCCATATAGGGCGTTTTTTAATGGCGGATGGGAGAGGATTCGAACCTCCGTTAGAGTTTCCCCTAAACACACTTTCCAGGCGTGCGCCTTAAACCACTCGGCCACCCATCCTTTTCGGGCGTAGTATATGCTATTTTTTCCTAAAATGCAAGAAATTTATTCATCCAATAAATCTTTTAGGTCGGCCATAATGGTTTTGGCATCCGTTCCTTCCCATGAATTGACTTCATTTCCATGACGCAAGACCAAAGTCGGCATGTGTCGAACCCCGTATAAAAGGGAGAGGTTATTTTGTTGTTCCAATAAATCTTGTTTTAAAGTTGGATCGGAAATGCAAGTGTTGAATTGTTTTTGATCTACGCCTTGTTGTTTAATATAGTTTTTAACCGATCCTTGGACATCGGTTATGTCTTTCCATTTTGGACCCAGGTTATAAAGTTTATTTTCCAGAGCAACAGTTTTTTCGGCGGGGATACAGCGTAAAGCCAGCGTAGCCCACAGGCCGTTTTTATCGGCGGCTAAATCAACGATCATCAATCTGGCCCGACCGGTTTTGATATAGTTTTGTTCAATTTTCGGTAGGATTTTATTATGAAAATCGGCGCAATGCGGGCAGGTTAAAGATGTAAATAAATACATTGTATAGGGGGCATCTTTTGATCCCAAACTTCTTAAATCTTGAGGGCTTTGGGCCAAAAGGGGAAAACTGAATAAGGTTACAAATAAAAAAGATAAAAGTTTCATAAGATATCTCCTTTTAATTCAATTATACTAACTTTTTTTCTTATTGTTGTCCAGTAAAAAAGGGGAATTTTAAGAATTATTTTTTGTTATTTTAGACCTAAAATAAAAGTGCTTGCCTTTTAAAATAAAACTTTGTATACTGAACCCGAATAAACTTTAATTGAAAGGATTTTCTATGGCAGGAAGTATTAATAAAGTTATTTTGGTCGGTAATTTAGGTCGTGATCCGGAGGTGCGTCACACCGCATCCGGGTCTAAGATTGTTCATTTATCTGTGGCTACATCGGATGTGTGGAAAGATAAAAATGGTGAACGTCAGGAAAAAACCGAATGGCATCGTGTGGTGATTTTTAATTCCAACTTGGCCGATTTTGCGGAACGTGCCCTGAAAAAAGGCAGCAAAGTTTATGTGGAGGGTATGATTCAGACCCGTAAATTTACCGACGCCAGTGGTGTTGAAAAATTTTCCACCGAAATCGTGTTGGGTTCCTATCGTGGTGAATTAGTTGTATTGGAAGGACGTAATGATACTTCCGCGGGTGGCGAACCGGCGACCGATACACCGGATAATTCCGATGCCGGATGGGATTCAACCGCGGCAACCGGTAAGACCGAAACTTTTGATGACGAAATTCCCTTTTAAGTTGGAGGTTTAGATGGCCAAATCAAAGCAGGATTTGGTTCCAACTTGGGGGGATTTGGATTGGAATGCCGGTCCAAAGCGGTTACGGACTCAAATTCAAAAGAAATTATCGGCGGGTGTTCCCATTAATTTGGTGGAACCAAAATATACCCATTGGGATGATACCGTATATGGTGTTCGGCCCTTTACGATTTTGGATCGGATTCGTGAAAAGCAATTACACAGCGGACCCCAATTTTATGAATGGCAAAAGTTGGTTGAGTTATTGCGTGTTCGTGGCGCGGTGGGCGCTTTTGAAATACCGGATAAATCGCCCCGTAATTTGCGCCGTGAACTGCGTCAAGAAATGTTGGCTTTACGTCATCAGGCCGATTTAATTCAAAAGATGTTGAATAATGGTTTTGGTGGGAATGATCGTAACGGTCAAGCGAAAAAATTAAATCCGGCCCTGTATCGTGTTTTTTCTAAGCAGTGTTCTAAGAAATAATATATTTTTTGTTGAGTTTTAAAAAAAACGGGATTATACTTCAATTATTAAATTGAGGAGCCGCTATGTTTCGTTTTAAATATTTAGTTATTTTTTGTTTTTTATTGTTTTCCGGTTTTTGTTTTGCTCAAGAAGGGGAAAATTCCGATATTGTTGAACCACCCGAAAGCGAATTAGAAAACCCCGTTGAAGAATTAAAAACGGATGAGTGTGGCTATGGGCGTCCTTTGGTCGTGGCCGGAATGATTGGTAACACACCCTTTGGTTGGGTGGAACGGGATATGTCCCGGGAAAAATCGTATATCAGTTGGGGATTGGGGCGTGTCGTATTGGATAAAATTGCATCCCAATTAGGGATTCAATACGAAAGCACTGGGTATACGTCCTATAAAGATGCTATTCGGGCCTTACGTTTTGGTGAAATTGATGTGCTGTTGGCCAGTTATCATACCATTAAAGAATTGGGAACGGGAACAAAAGTTGCCTATCCCAGTTATTTTAAAAATGTTTTTGTGGCCTATTTTAAAAAAGGTAATGAAATCGATGCCAAAACCTTTTATGATTTAGAGGATAAAAAGGGAATTGTGCGTCGGGAGGAAATGATTTACCCGCTGATTTATCAACAATTACCGGACAGGGCTAATGTGGTTCAGGTATCTGGGGCAAAGAGAGCCTTTGAAATGCTGCTCAATGGGGAAGCCGATTATTTAATTGGCAGTCCTTATTCTGTGGAAGCAGAATTGCGCCGCTATAAATTATTGGATGATATCGTGACCGCCGGTGGTGTGTTATCTGAGGCCAGTTTATATTTTGTCTTTTCGTTAAATTCACCCTGTATTAAATTGATGGATAAATTTTCCGAATTGATTATGAAAAACGATTATTCTCAGGTAACTTTGGATGGCGATATTCGTCAATTAATTGACTATTGGGGAAATCGTTTTCGGGGTAACCCGGGATTGTTGGAAACGGAAAAATCGGAATAATTATTTTTGATGACCCAAAGCCAAGAATTTTTCCTGACGTTGTATTACCAAATCGTCAGCCGACAAATCACGCATTTGTTTTAAATTTTGCCAAATCGCTTCATCCACATTTTTCATCGTTTGTTTGGGATAACGATGGGCTCCACCAATGGGTTCGGGAATAATTTCATCAATCACATGATATTTTAATAAATCTTTGGCCGTCAGTTTTAGAACGCGTGTGGCTTGCTTAGCATATTGAAAATCTTTCCATAAAATAGAGGCGCATCCTTCCGGTGAGATGACGGAATAAATGGCATTTTCCAACATCAAAACTTTATTGGCGACCCCTAAGGCCAAAGCCCCGCCGCTTCCCCCTTCGCCGATTACAACCGAAATGATGGGGACCCGTAAATTACTCTGTGTGGCAATACAGGCGGATATGGCTTGACCCTGACCACGGGCTTCGGCATCAACGCCCGGAAAAGCACCAGCGGTATCAATGAAAGTGATGACCGGAAAATTAAAATCTTCGGCCAGTTTCATCAGACGGATGGCTTTGCGGTAACCTTCGGGTTTTGCCATACCAAAATTATGTTTTAATCGTGTTTGAGTGTCATGTCCCTTTTCATGTCCCATAACTAAAACCGTTTGTCCGTGGAATTTGGCCAATCCTCCGATAATGGAAGCATCTTCCGCAAAAGCACGATCTCCCGCTAATTCCAAAAAGTTGGTAAAAAGGGATTTGATATAATGGGATGTGTGGGGACGATCTTCATGGCGGGCAATTTGTGTCTTTTGCCATGGAGTCAGGCGTTTATAAGTTTGTTGAATCAGACGCTCCAATTTTGTATTGAGCCTTTTTTGTTCTGACTGAGGCAATTGTGGTGACTGTAATTTTTCATCTACGGCACGGATATTTTCTTCAAAATCTAAATAATGCATCTGATGTCCTTTTTTTGCTTGCAATTTTTATTATATCGTGTCAATTTTAAAATGTCCAGTTTTATTTCGAAAGGTTTGAAATGACCGCTTCAACATTTTTTGCATTGCTTTGGTTTTTGGTTATCGGTATCTGGGTCGTTGTCGGATTGGGATTTTGGTGCGGATGGTTGCTTTTAAAACGACAGGAAGAGTTCTTATGTATGTTTTTGCCGTATTTAAAGAAAATCGAACTTGATCAACAAACTTTACGTTCTTTAACCATTTCGGATGATACGCCTTTATCTCAATTAAAAGATTTAAAGTTACCGGATAATGTGCGGGTTGATTTTGCACATAAAAAATAAAACTGTTTTTTTTTGCTTGCCTTTTGTATAAAAAAAGGTTACAACCAAAAATAAAGAGGGAATGCATGAAATTCAAATATCTGATTTTTATTTCTGCGATGATGCTGAGTTTAGGGGCTCGGGCCCAAAATTTATTTTGGAATTTTGATGATAATCAAAACCCCATTACGATTCCACCCGAATGTGATTATCGGTTTGATGAAGTTCGGGGCGGGGTCTTTATGCCCACCGTTGATGAAATGTATGAATATGGGTTGCAATTTTTAAGCAATAATGCTCTGTCCGTTCAACAACAGGGGGCCTATTGTTTGTTGGGGGCTGCTTTACAAGATCACGCTTCCGCACAATATGTTTTGGCTCAGCTATATGAAGAAGGCAAAATTTTACCTCAGGATGATTTAACGGCCTATAAATGGGGATTTATTGCTGCCTTAAATGGTCAAAAGGAAGCGGAATCCTTTACACTGATGATTGAACAATTCCTAACAACCGATGAATTGGAAAAAACCAGTCCTGCGATTCAAGAAACACGTTTAAGAATCCAAGAGAATTTGAAAAAGAAAATGGAAGAAGAACGCCAAATGTTGGAGGATTCCCAAAAATCTCCGGTTGTGAAAAACGAAGTTCCAATTCAAAGTCAAGAAGTGGATGAATCGGATGTCCCGATGCCGGTGGATAGTTTATCCGAATTATTTACCGAAAGTGATCGGATGTAATGCGAATCTGGGCTTTTCTTTTTACAATATGTTTTTCCGGGGTCGTTTTGGCTCAATCCTTTTTACCCAATACGGGGGATATTCCCCTAATGGATGGAATTGAACAAGTGGAAGAGTTGGCATCCTTTGATCAACCCAATGAACGGATGGTGATTTTGGGGGCTAAGACAACAAAAACAAAGCAAGATATTTTTGCATTTTATCATCAATCTTTAATAAATTTAGGATGGCAGGCAGTTTCCGCCGGGCATTATACCCGTGGGACGGATTCTTTTACGATTGAAGTTACCGCGGTTGGGACAGAAAATCGGATTCAATTTGTGCTCAGCCAATCAAATGAATAAAAGACTTGACTTTTGTTTTAAAAAGTATTATAATGCCCTTCGTATCGTTTAACTTTATGAGGCAAAAATATGGCAAATTTAAAATCTGCAAAAACACGCGTTAAACGCAATAAAAAACGCGCCGTTATCAATTCAACACGCTTGAATGCTACACGTACCGCTGTTAAACAAGCACGTGCCGCAATTGCAAAGGGTGATAAAGAAAAGGCCACTGCGGCTTTCCGTAAAGCGGAATCTTCCTTGGCAAAAGCGAAGTCAAAACGGACAATTAAGGGTAACACAATGTCCCGTCAAGTTTCCCGTTTGGCCAAAATGTTGAAAGCATTGATGGGTAAATAAACCGAAATGTTTTTAAATTGGGGCCTCAAATTTGGGGCCCTTTTTTATTGACATTATTTTGAAAAACAGGTATATCATTTATATGCGACAAACACTTATTTCATTTGGGCCTGTGGCCAGCAATCGTAAAGCGCATTTCCATTACACGATTTTGGAAACGATTGAGGCTGGACTTATGCTGACCGGGGCGGAAGTGAAGTCCTTACGTTTGGGGCACGCCAGTATCGGTGAAAGTTATGTGGCACCGGACCATGGTGAACTGTTTTTGGTTAATGCTCATATTGATGAATATCATGATGGACAAGGGGGCTTTGTGGAACAAAAGGCTACGCGTCCCAGAAAATTATTATTGCATCAAAAAGAACTGTCCAAACTGTTACGGGATGTTGCCCAAAAGGGACAGACTATTGTACCGTTGGATTTATATTTTAATACGCGCGGAGTTGCCAAAATTAAAATTGCTGTGGCCCGTGGTAAAACCTATGCCGATAAGCGCGAAACCATCAAAAAACGTGATTGGCAACGGGATAAACAACGTATCTTGGCTCACTATAATAGAAAAAATTGACAAAAAAATATATTTAAGATATAATATACCCCATATTTGTATGGGGTTAGTATGGGTGAATTTTCGGCACTTTATTTTTTTCGTAACAATAAACGGATTGTCGTTCGTAATTTAGAAACGTATTTAATTGCGCAAATCTATTCACCGATGGTGTTGCGTTGCGCCCAAAAATATTGGGATTTTTTATCTATGCCGGCCCATGAAAGTGTCTCAGATGAAATTCGGGATTTAATTTGTTTATCCCCCGATATGACAGATAAAGAATTACAATCCCGTTTAAATGAAATCTATGTTCGTCGTGGTATTGAGGTTTTAAGTGGATATCAAGATTGTCTCGTTCCTTTAAGTCAAGATACTCATGTTTTGCAGACAAAACGGAATTTATTATCCCAAAAGGGAATGAAGGTTTTAACCCTTTTGGAAAATGCCGATTCCCGGGGACATTATACCAATCAAATGGCAAAGTTAGCTATGCGGGCCGGTAATAAACAATTATTGGATTTGGACTTTTTTAAACCTTGGTATGTTGATAAAAAATTGGCAAAGTTGTTGATTCATACATGGCCGGCGGCGGATCATAATTCATCTGAATTTAAAAAATATATACAGGATCACCCCGACGCAGCAACCTTAAAACCGGAAAAAGATCCACTGACCCGACAATTTCCGGTGATTCAGCTCAGTCAAGGATGCACGAATGGATGCAGTCATTGTATGTGTCGGGCGCAGGGGCCTATTTCACATATGCCTTATCCTGTTTTTTTGGGCTTGCATCGTTCGTTTTTTAAGCATTATAAAAAATATCCTGTTTTGAATGGGGAAGGTTTTTGGCGTTTCTTTTATGATTCGGATACCTTGGATTATCAAGACCCCATTATCGGTGCAGATAGTGGTGATGTTGCCATGCGATTAAAAGATGAAGGGGCAACATTTTTAAACTTTACCAAAGGAATTAATCATGATTTTCAACGTTTGGCTTTGGCAAAAGGCTCTTGGTTTCAACCAACGCATTTATCGTTTGTGGATACCCCCGATGAAAATATGGATAAGAATATGCGTATTTTTCAACGAACAATACGGGTTTTGGAAAATACACCCAGTTCGTCCGTTTTTGTTTTGCATCACCATTTAAAAACCGGTCCCACTGTTAATTTAAAAAAATACACAAGCTTTCCGATTGATCCATTGACAATTTACGCGGTGGGCCGGGCAAAACATTTTTTACCCGATCAAGTTCGGCAATTTCCGGATGAACTGATATCTGATCCTTGGATAATTAAACCCAATGGAGATTTAAAGGATTGTGAAATTTCGGGTGGCGAACATTGTGAAACAAAATGTTGGAATTGTTTTGATCATTTGCAACGAAAAAGAAGTTTGTATCGCCGGGTAAAAAAATTCTTTTCACGATAAAAAAATCTTGCAAAACAAAAATAAGTTTGGTACATTGACCCCATAACATATGTTAAAAGGGGAAAAACATGTCCGCTCAAAAAAAACGTCGTATCAAAAAAACGGAACACTTGTTGCGTGATTATGAAGGGGGACGCAGCTTAACTGAATTGTTGGGTGTGTTGGCCATTGTTGGTATTGTGGCTGCGGGTTCTGTGGTTGGTTTTGATACCATGCATTCTTATTGGCAAAGTAAGGAAACGGCCGAACAAATTTTAACGGCCGGGACACGTTATTCGGTCAATCATGCCGCCCGTATTCGCTCATCATCTTCTTCATCCAGTATTAATATGAAAGATGTGATGCCAGAAGCAACAAGTAATACATTGCTTAATACCGCCGATAATGGTGTGATTCAAATGTATATTTTTACGGCGGGAGCATCGGCGTTTGAGGTTAGTGCGAATATCTCGGACAGTGCCTGTGACATGACAATCCGCAA
>JAZUJZ010000089.1:0-14902 GCA_045643025.1 Alphaproteobacteria bacterium | reverse complement strand
CCTTTTGGGGGTGGAGCCGGCATGATTATGCGTCCGGACATTTTGGATAAGGCCTTAAGTTTTATTCAACCCAAAGGGGATATTTATTATCTTTCTCCAAGGGGACAAGTTTTTAACCAAAGAATAGCAGAAACTTGGTCTAAATCAACCGAGATGACTTTTGTCTGTGGCCGTTTTGAAGGCGTTGATGAACGTGTATTAGAAAAATGGAATATACAAGAGATCAGTGTGGGGGATTTTGTCCTGTCCGGTGGTGAATTAGCCCTGATGACGATGTTGGACGCCACAGTGCGTTTGATAGATGGTGTTTTGGGAAATGCCGAATCGATTAAAGAGGAAAGTTTTTCCAATAATCTGTTGGAATATCCGCAATACACAAAACCACAAAATTGGCAAGGACGTATGGTTCCAGATGTTCTCATCAGTGGTCATCATGCCAAAATTAAACAATGGCGACAAGAACAATCCGAAATTTTAACAAAAACAAGAAGACCAGACTTGTATCAAAAATATCTGGCCAATAAAGATAATTAAGAAAGGAAAGAAAATGACCAAGAAAATTATCCAAGACTTAAAGGCAGAACAAATTGCCAAGTTAAATAAAAAGATTCCCGATTTCAAAGCGGGCGATACTTTACGTGTTGTCTGTAAAATCGTGGAAGAAAAAAATACACGTAATCAGGCCTATGAAGGTGTATGTATTGCCCGTCATAATGATGGTGCTGCCTCCACCTTTACAGTGCGTAAGATTTCCTTTGGCGAAGGTGTGGAACGTATTTTTCCACTGTATTCCCCAAATATCGTGGAAATCAAAGTCGTGCGTCATGGCCAAGTCAAACGCAGTAAATTATACTATTTACGTGCTTTATTTGGTAAAAAGGCCCGTATTGCCGAAGAAAAAGAGACAAAAGTTTCTGAATAATATCGGTAAATTCATCCAAAATCCCCGACATTCATTTTGAATCGGGGATTTTCAGGGTGAAAAAAGGATAAAATCAAATGGAAGATGACATATATCAAAATTTAATTTTAGTATTAAAAGAATATCTGAAAGCACCTTTAACATTACATCAATTACCAATTAAAAAGGATGCAATTTATGGATATTGTCAACAAGATGCCGCATCCTTATTTCAACACTTTGCCAAAAAGAATAACGCTTTTTATTTTGATATTGTTGATTTTTTAGAAGCGATTCATTTGAACGATCAAAAAAGAATAAATCGTTATAAACAAAATTTACTCAAATACAGAAAAATTATTACCCCGGAACTGCCAATCGCAACAGATAACGAACAAAAAGAACTCAGCACTTACTGGCTACCGTTATTTACCGAATTAAAGGATGTATGGAAGGATCCTTCCGTCCCCGAAAGACGTTTGGTTTTACCGTTACATTTAATGTTTGGCAATCTGATTCAACATGCCTCGGTGGCCTGTTTTAATTTTAAGCCTCAACAAGATGCGGTCGATGTCATCGTTTTGGAACAACACGCCCAAAAGAAGGGACAACCCGATTATGAGGCCGACGTCGATTATACCGAAGGCATCAAACATCATGCGGGGGCTTTCAGTGCCGTTATGCGACAAACAAATTATAACCTGTTGGGAATTAAAACCGTCAATACCTTTGTCAATGACAAACCGATTTGCCGGCGACATAATGTATGCGGTGTGGTGGCCTCGGAACTCGCCCGACGCTTATTAGAAGCCGATGATCCGATGGCTTTGGCCAAATCTGGTATGGTTATCACACCTGATGAAGTGGATAAACTTCATGCACGCAATCAAAAATTACAGGCAAAATATGGCCATTTCCCACTTATGGTCATTCACAAAAACGGGGGAAGAAAATAATTGAGTGAAAATTTAACCGTTATTGCACCCGAAAATTTGGATAAAATTCGCCTAGATAAATTCTTGGCGGACAGTTTTCCAAACTATTCGCGAAATCAATTCATTCATCTGATTGAAAGTGGGGCTGTCCAAATTTTGGGACAAGAATCAAAACTTTCCCCGGACGATAAAGTTATGGCTGGGGCAACCTATACAATTATTCCACCGGAACCAGCGGAACCGGATCCAGAACCGGAAAACATCCCTTTAGATATCCTATACGAAGATAACGATTTATTGGTGGTCAATAAACCCGCCGGAATGGTGGTTCATCCCGGTGCCGGCAATTGGACAGGAACTTTGGTCAATGCCCTGTTATATCATTGTCGTGATTCTTTATCCGGTATCGGGGGAATCAAACGCCCCGGTATCGTGCATAGAATTGATAAGGATACCAGTGGGTTATTAGTTGTTGCCAAAAACGATCATACACATCAAAAATTATCCGAACAATTCTCCCGTCATTCCATCCAACGGATTTATCAAGCGTTTGTATGGGGATTTGTTCCGGAAAAGGGACGAATTGAAGGTAATATCGGACGCAGTAATAGTAATCGTCAAAAGATGGCAATTCTTCAAAAAGGGGGAAAACCAGCCGTCACACATTTTCAAAGACTAAAATCCTACGGATGTTTAGCCAGCCATATTCAATGTATTTTGGAAACCGGTCGCACCCATCAAATTCGGGTTCATATGACCTCTATACAACATCCTTTAATCGGTGATTCTTTATATGGCAGACCCCGTAAAAATGCCCCCGATTTGTTACGTTTTTTCCCAAGACAAGCACTCCATGCCGGTTTTTTGGGATTTATTCACCCGGTGTTGAATAAAGAAATGAGTTTTGAAGTTCCTCTGCCTGATGATTTATCAAAATTAAAAGAATTTTTGGAGTCCTGCTAACCATGAATAAAATATTAACACCCCAACAGGCACAAGATAAAAATCTCATTACAGAATTGGCCGGTCAAATACTACACCGTCCCATTATTGATGTAAAACAAAAAGGGGGGTGTGTTTCCCACAATTATGAAGTCAATCATCAATGGATTATCAAATTTCCCGCAAAAGGAACAAATATACAAGATTGGGAAAAACAATCCATTTATACGCCAAAATTACAGGAAAGACTCAGCTATCAAATTCCTGTTTTGACTGTTGGAACCGTTCATTTATCCAAAAATGAAGAGGATTCCCTGCGGGCTTGCTTTTATAAAAAAATTGAGGGTGAAGTTATTCCAAGAGAAGACTTCCATCAAAAAAGTCTTTCCTCAAAATCACAATTTTTTGAAAATTTAACAGTTGCCATGGAAGAATTACATTTAATTCATCCTGCTGAATTACCTGTTCCTCTCCCCTCAAAAATGGATTATTTAACCCGATTTTTATTCCAAAATTCAAAAACAAAACGTCATTTAACAAAAAAAATTTTGGAATATGGTTTACAGTTGGCCAATGTTCCAATGCAAAATAATATCCTGTGCCATTCGGATTTACATTGTGAAAATATTTGTATTAATGATAAAAATCACATCTGTGGCATTTTAGATTTTGATAGTTTAACAACAGGGGATGATTGGATGGAATTTTCACCCCATTTGTATCGTCAAAAAGATTTGGCTTTATGGCGTGAAATCTATAATAAAAAAGCCAAGCATCCACTGTCACCGCAGGCCGTAAAATTTATGGAAAGTACTGCGAAAACAATTGGCTTTTTAAATATCCTTGGAATCCTCAGTTTTCCGTTAAAGCAACAGAAAAAAGTCCGTCCTTTTAATAAACAAGCAGAACTTATTGATATTTTTTAGATTCTGTTTGTAACCAATTCTGAACAAACGTCAAAATCTCGGCCACAGGAATCAATCCCCGTTCGTTTGTCCCACGAATTTTATATTCTATCATACCTTGTGCTAAAGCTTTCGGAGCCACAATCAAACGCAAAGGAATTCCAGTCAAATCGGCCTCAGCGAACTGAACCCCGGCAGATAGGTTACGATCATCATATAAAACCTCAACCCCGGCATTGGTTAAATCTGCATACAGTTTTTCGGCGGTTTCTTTTATTTCGGGTTTATCCAATCCCATGGCATTGATTTGAACTTGCCAAGGAGCAATAGATAAAGGCCAAATTGGACCATAGTCATCATGATGTGCTTCAATAACAGAGGCCAATAAGCGCCCCACCCCAATACCATAACATCCCATGATGGGGTATTGCTCTGCACCCTTTTCATCGGTATAAGTCATATGCATTGATTCAGTATATTTCGTCCCCAATTTAAAGATATTTCCCACTTCAATTCCTCTGGTTGCCCGTAAAGGAGCCCCACAGTGAGGACAAATATCTCCCTCTACCACCGTGGCAATATCCACCACTATGGCTTTTGGTGTATCCCGAGAAACATTATAATTTTTCAAATGAAAATCTGTCTTGTTTGCTCCACAAATCAAATTATAAGCATTAGCCACAGAATAATCCACATAAACAGGACAAGTAAGACCAATCCCACTGGCAAACCCGGGGACACCCCCAACCTTTGTAATTTCCGCATCCGTTGCAAAATTAAACAGACATTTTGTGATTTTTTGCAATTTACATTCGTTGACCTCTAAATCCCCCCGAATACACACCGCAATCGTTTCATTCTTTTCGGTGGTATAAAAGACCATTTTTGCCATTTTTCTGGCGGGGATATTGAGTAATTTTTCTAAATCCTCAATCGTTTTCGTATGAGGCGTATGAATTTCCTGTAAGGGGAATAATTCTTCCCGTTGTTCCTCATATTTTGCAGTCGCCACCTCAGAATTCCAATAATGATGACAGGCATCGCAGACAACAATTTTATCTTCACCGGAATCCGTGATTAACTGGTATTCATGGGCAATCTTTCCCCCCATCATACCTGTATCTGATTGAATTGCCACAACCTCAGGGACTCCCGTGCGACGAAAAATAGTGTGATACGCTGTTGCCATCTGATTATAATAATTATCCAAATCTTGCTCAGAAGTATGAAAGGAATAAGCATCTTTCATTGTAAATTCACGCACACGCACCAATCCCCCACGAGAACGTGCCTCATCCCGAAACTTTGTTTGAATTTGATAAAGCATAAAGGGAAAGTCTTTATAACTGGTGGCTTCACTGCGGGCTAAAGCCGTACAGGCCTCTTCATGTGTCATGCCCAATAACATATCATGATTCGTTCTATCCTTAAAACGAAGGAGTTCTTGACTGACAGATGTCCAGCGCCCGGATTCTTCCCATAATTCACGAGGCATCACAACAGGCATCATCACCTCTTGTCCATCACATTTATCCATCTCCTCACGAATAATGGTTTCAATTTTCTTTTGAATACGTTTCGCCGGCATCAATAAAGAATAAATTCCATTCGCTACGGGACGAATATATCCCCCCCGCAGTAAAAAAATATGACTGGCCAATGTGGCCTCGGCTGGTTTTTCTTTATGTTTACGAGAAATTAATTTTGATTGACGCATGGGTGATCCTTTCCTTTAATTGCGTGAATATATTTATTATACCCAAAAACTAACGAGAACGCAAACATTTTTTAATACAACTGGTGTATTCTAAACGGGAAAATTTATCTTCAAAAGAAATTTTATGGGGACAATATTGGTGTTGATATTGATACCAAATTTTATTTAATTGAATTTTTTCCGAATGATTAGGACGTTTATTGGGCACATCTATTTTTTTATCCAAACGTATCACTTGATCCGGATGAAAAATCACATATGCCCGCTGATCAAAATCCTTTATCTGTCCTTTTTTCCAAGCATCAACCGCAGCGCGCATATAGTCGGTATATAAAACACCATCATAACCCATTGTTTCTAAAAAGCGAATAAAGCGTTGTGCCGTAAGATTATAGGAATTTTTTTCATCTGTATCAGTAGGGGAATACAAATGCCCCAAAGCTAATTCTTTTTTTACTTCATCGGGTGAAAGTTGATAAGGATTTTGAAAAATAAAATCACAAACAGCGTTGGAAATTTCATGTTGTCCCAATGATACCTTTCCTTTGTGATATAAAACACCCCATACCAATCCGGATAAGCTGGGGGCTAAATCAAAACCATAACAGGAAATAACAAGGGGATTTTCCATTTTTAAATGTACCGGTATCATTTTAAAATTCGGATGTCTTGTTTTGGAATCCAAGAATTTTCCAGTTTTAAACATATATAAAGTATTATCCAAATTCCACTTTAAATCATCTTTTTGAAATCTTTCAATAGGCGGACAACGCACACCTTTATAAAATTCATGGCAATCCGAAATGTTTTTATCCACCGCAAATTGGGAAAGAGGATAAAAACAATCAAATTCGGCACATGTGCCATGCCATAGTGTCAATGGTTGCTGATCTGAATCACAAAGGAACATAGAGTAATATTATACCAAAATTTAGGAAAAAAGTCAATTTTACCCAATGGTTTGAAACATTCAATTTTTGTCACAAAATACATGAACAAACATAACCCGTATTTCAAGTAAAGAAAATTCTTATTCTTTATGATTATAGTGGGCCATAATACGCTGTTTATCCCTTTGCCAATCACGTTGTTTCATCGTTTCCCGTTTATCAGCATAAGTTTTTCCCTGTGCTAAAGCAATTTTGACTTTGGCAATTCCCCTTTGATTAAAATATAAATCCAAAGGCACAATGGTTCGCCCTTTTTGATGGACCTCACGTATCAGTTTGGATAATTCTTTTTGATGTAACAGCAACTTTTTGGGACGAGTTGCCTGTTGTTCCACAAAACCATGCGTTGCAGAAAGATAATCCTCAATCCGTGCATTAATTAAATAGAGTTCACCTTTTTCAACAGAAACATAACTCTCACCAATACTGGCGTGCCCCTGACGCAAAGACTTAACTTCCCCACCCGTCAACATGATACCCGCTTCATAAGTATCCAAAATCGTATAGTGAAAATGCGCTTTACGATTTGTCGCCACCGAACCTGTTGTAATTAAATTTTTTCTCATAGTATGAAAGTATCAAAAAATCAGAGAAAAGTCAAGATAACAAAAAGGCCCCCAAAATCGGAGGCCTTTATTTTGTGGAAAATTTATTTTTTCAAAAATAAATCTTTAACAGCTTTTGCCAAACGTGAAACTTGACGGGACATTGTATTACCCTTAATAGTCCGTTTGCTTTTTGCTTTGGCTAAAGCAGATTCTGCTTTACGGAAACAGGCCTTTGCTGTTTCTTTATCACCTTTTGCAATAGCAGCACGGGTTTGTTTCACCGCTGTCCGTGTGGCATTCAAACGATCAGAGTTAATCTTTGTACGTTTTTGGTTGCGTTTCACACGTGTTTTTGCAGATTTTAAATTTGCCATTATATTGCCTCTCTTTTGTTAAAAAACGAGTGGAGTATAACATTTTTTTTACCAAAAGTCAAGTTAAATCTAACAATCAGAAATGTATGAAAACGCTTTTTTATTTCAGTTGAGTTTTATATAGAGCGCCATAGACGGAATTTTCCTTAGCAATCAATTCATCATGTGTTCCCATTTCCCGAATGCAACCATGGTCCACCACCACAATTTTATCTGCATGACGGACAGTGGAAAGTCTGTGCGCAATAATAAAGACAGTTCTTTCTTCCATTAAATTATATATGGCCTGTTGCACAATGGCTTCAGACTTATTATCCAAAGCAGATGTGGCTTCATCCAAAATCACAATAGGGGCATTTTTCAAAAACGCCCGAGCAATAGCTACCCTCTGTTTTTGACCCCCGGACAATTTTGTCCCTCTTTCCCCAATTTCGGTGTCTAAGCCCTTTGGTAAAGAATCAATAAATTCATCTAAACATGCATTATGAACGGCCTTTTTCATTTCCTCGGGAGTTGCTTTTTCATTACCTATTAAGATATTATTTCGTATTGTTCCCGCAAATAGGACATTATCTTGAAACACCATTGCGATTTTTTGACGCAAGGAATCCAAATGAATTTGGCGCACATCCACACCATCCAATTTTACAGAACCAGACTTTACATCATAAAAACGAGGTAACAGATTTACCAAAGTTGTTTTACCGCCACCGGAGTTTCCCACAAAAGCAATCGTTTGACCTTTTTTAACCTCTAGATTAATATCTTGTAAAACAGGACGATTAGATTCGTATTCAAAATACACATGTTCAAAAGTAATCCCCTGTTGAAGGCCATTTATTTTGACACCGTCTGGATTATTTTTAATGATTGGCTTGGATTCCAATGCTTGAAAGACCCTCTCCATCGCCATTAAAGAAACCTGAACACTTGTATAGTTATTTCCAAGTGATTTAATCGGATGATAGAGCATTAACAGGGCTGTGATAAAAGATACAAATCCACCGGGGGTCAATTGTTTACTGCCAATTAAATAACTGCCATACCAAATCACTCCGGCCACACCAATGGAAGTCATAAAGTGCATCATAGGCGTTAACATACCTGTCTTTTTTGTCATATTCATGCCTAATTTAAAGACAGATTTTAAAGTTTCTTGAAAATTCCTGTTTTGAAAATCATAAAGATTAAATGATGAAATAACACGATTACCGGAATAGGCCTCATTATAATGGGTCATCACTCTGGCACCGGAAAAGATAGTCTTATCCATGATAGATTTAATCTTTTTACGCACTTTTGTTAAAGGAAACAAAGCCCCCCCCAATGCAAGCATTGAAATTAAAGAAAGTTGCCATGAATTCCAAAACAATACAAAAATCAAAGAAATTGATGAAAACAAACGAGTTGTAAAAAGTTTCAAATTGGATAACAAACCATTGCACGCCATTTCGGCATTTTGATTGAAACGAAACATCATATCACCCGAGGTAGATTTATCAAAATCCCGCGGATCTAAATGCATCATTTTGTTAAAAAGATCTTTCTTAACATCAAGAGTTATTTTTTGCCCAACCCATGTATTTAAATATGTAGCCCCGTAATTTAGTAAACTTTGAATCAAACTAAAAACAACAATAAGTAATGGGAATAATGAAAGATTTTGAGTTTGATGTTCCAAAATCGCAATATCCATATAAGGTTTCAACACCCAAGCAATCACAGCATCCATAAAACCCAACGGAATCGTTACCAAAACAGCCAATACCGCTTTGATCCAATAGGGACGCACATAAGGAATCATTTTACGATAATTAACAATAACCTGTGTTGATTTAATTTTCTGAATCAGCTCATGTATCATTTTTTTCCTTTGGTTCATAATTTTTTAAATCACCTTTTTTGCGTCGCACGGTCTGACATGGGATAGATTTCATTTTCCATAATTTAACCCAACTGGCTATAGATACATCCAAGACAGAAACTTTTTTTTGAGATAACAACTTTCGTATTTTCATATAAAACCGACGTTTTAACGATGGATTATCCATTAAATAAACCTCTCCAATTAATCTATTGAAGATAAAGGCCATTCTTTTCTTTGCCAAGAGAAACAAACCGGAATCTTTCAATTTTTCATACAGATATTGAATACCAATCAAATAACCATTGATTTTATCCTCATTTGAATTTATTATGGGATTTTCCACAACAGATGAGTGTATGACGCAAGGAATCTCTGTTGAAACATACATGGAAATTTTTTCAAAACATTCCATTAAAAACACCCAATCAGCATCAATCATTCCATTCATCCAACGACATGATTTAAATGTCTTTTTATGATAGAGTTTATTACCGGCATACAAACCAATATTTAAATCATTTACAAAATCCGCAAAAGGCATTTTAGAATGAACTGTGTAACTTAAGCGAGGCATACGACGGGGAACAAATAAGTCGGTTGTTTGTCTGGATGCCACCAATGGAGATTGAGTTGTTTTTGCAATCCGATAAAGGAAATCCAATGCATAATCAGGTAAGGAATCCGTCGGATTGAGATAAAAAAGATATTCACCCTTTGCAACTTCCCATCCCGTGTTTTTCGCCCCACTTAATCCTTTATATTTGGATACAATAGATTTAATTCGTTTATCCTGTCGCATAAAACGCATTAAATTCTGATCCGATTGAATAAACCGGTGTTCCAAAACACAAATCACTTCAAATTCTTGAAGAGTTTGGGCCAATATAGAATCCAAACACCGTGCTAAGCACTTTTGTCCGGCAGACAGAGGGAGAATTAATGAAATTTTAACAGATGAATTCAATACGATAACTCCTGAATCTCAAAGACATATTTTAATCATCAAGGCATTTGGCCTATCAAACTGTTGTTTATTATACAAAAATTAGGTCTAAATTGCAACAAAAAAATCTCCCCAAAAACATGACGTTTTTTTAAAAAAGATTGACTTATCCTAAGATTTAAGATACGGTTACAAAGAAAGGGTGAAAATTATGAGTCTTAAAACCTATCATTACGTCACAAAAGGGAATCATGTTTTACAAGAAGGGATTTATTCTTTTTCAAAAAGTCCCCACGTAGATTTGAATTTTTACACAAAAAGATCGGGACAAAACACTCAACAGGGTATTTCTCAATGGATGGAAAATATGTTTTCGGGATATAGCCGCGGTGTCCGGTGTTTTTCCGAACCTGTTCAAGCAACAACCCAACGATTACAAGACTTTATTCAACAGAGCAATTTATTTGAAATTGATGTCGAAAAATTGGCACAAGACGGATTATTAGAATCTGTTTATGTCAGCCCAGCCCTTCCCCCGAAAGAAGAACTTATCCCCAAGGCATTAAAAAGTATTGAAGAAGAGGGAACAGATGGTTTTATCAAATTACAATCCTATCATCATATTTCGGATTATCCCGTAGATTGGAACGTTTGTAATGATGAAAAGGGATGGAGATTTGCATTTGTGCCATTTTTCCTACTGGTTTTAAAAGAAGGGATCATTCCACCCCAATACCTCAAGCAAATCAAATGAAAGATTTCTCCCTTGACAAACAGAAGATTGTATGCTAGACCTACCTAGGTGTTTAATTCATAAAAGGAGAGAAAACATGAAAACATTAATGTTGACGACTGCAGTGTGTTTATTGGCAACTTCCACCATGGCTGGTGGTTTGGATGCCTATCAACAAAAAGCAGCCACAAAACCAGCTGTTACAAAAAATAAAACAACCACAGAAGGATACGCTTTAGATCATCCTTTCTGGGGTCCCGCACAAGGACAATTTTTTTCGGATACTCAAGGATATTTTGGTCGGACAAACTATAAACATTTTCAAAATGATTATGAAAAAGGCATTATTGAAACCATTGGATATGGTATTACCGACAATTGGACCTTCTTGGTAGATTTGGGTAAAGCATGGGGTAAGAACAATTGGTTTGGTGGTTCCGATCATGATAAAGCAAATATGTGGGGCGTTTCAACCACCTATAACTTGATTAACAATGGTCGTGCCTTCACACAAATCGGTGCCAATTATGGTCAAACATTATGGAACGATGGTACAGGAATGGATAAAGAATATGGTTTTACGGCTAAAACCGGTTATGTCTTTGGTAAATTCACACCTTTTATTGAAGGATTCTGGGGCAATACACTTAACCGTGGCTCTGATAATGATTCTGCCTATGGGGCAAAAGTGGCCGCTTTCACAGAATTAACCAAGAAAATTGGCTCAACATTAGGGGTTAGATATACACACCCAACTTCTGATACGGTTAAGAATGTTTATACATTAGAAGGAGATGTATCTTATGCTTTAACCAAAAACGTGGCTTTAACCTGCTATGCAGATTGGTTAATTCATCAAAAAGAAAAAGATACCGCATGGAATAAAACACAAGAAGATTACACCGTTGGTGCAAAACTGCGTGTTGCATTCTAATATCTCATAAAAACACAAAATCCCCCACATACCGGTGGGGGATTTTTTTATAACTGCCCCTCAGATTGACTTTTCTTTCGTGTTATGCTAACCTTTCAAAAAAAAGAAAGGTTGAAAATGAAACATTTATCTGTGAATTTTGGGGAGGTCATTACAGCTATGGCGACCCCTTTTACCAAGGATGGCAGCAGTATTGATTATACCTCTTTAGATACATTAATCTCTCATCTTGCACAACAGAGTGATAGTATTTTATTGGGTGGCTCCACAGGAGAAGAACCCACCCTGTCAGAACAGGAAAAATGGGAACTCTTTCGTTATGTTAAATGTAAATTAGCACATACATCCTGTAAGGTTTTGGTGGGAACAGGCAGTAATGATACCCGACAAACCATTGCCCAAACAAAAAGAGCCCAGAAAGAAGGGGCAGATGGCGCTGTCGTTGTTGTTCCACCTTATAACAAGCCCCCTCATTTGCTCCGTCATTATACGTTGGTTGCACGGTCTGTTCCGGAACTTCCCCTTATTATTTATAACATTCCCGGACGTACCGGAATCAGTATTGATACCCCTACATTGGCTACTTTAGCCAAAGAAAATCCCAATATTGTCGGATTAAAACAAAGTTGCGCCGATATGGATAAGGTCAGTGAAATTAAAGCGGCCCTTCCTCCTGATTTTGCCCTGTATTCTGGGGATGATAGTTTAACCCTACCAATGTTAGCTTTAGGGGCAAAAGGAGTCATCAGTGTCGCCAGTCATACCCATGGGCAACAAATTAAGAAAATGATTCAACAATTCAAGGCCGGTCATGTGCAAGAAGCCCAAAAAATTCATACAAAATTATTTCCAATTTATAAGGCCCTGTTTATGACAACAAATCCGATTGGCATTAAAGAATATCTGACCCAAACGGGAATAATTCGGAACAACACCGTGCGACTTCCCCTGACACCTATGGATGAAACAGAACGAAAGCATTTCAATCAAATAATGAAACACCCGCTTTCCAAACATCCATCCTCACAAAGTCATACAAGATAACCCTATATACCGGTGTTACACCATCCAGCACTATGCTTTGGTTCACGAATTTCCATAGTGGCAGGAATGGCTGGCCTAGATTCTGCCCCATGATAATCACGTTCCCATGCGATAATAGAACATGCTGTATCCTTGGCATATACAATCACTGATTGACCGGCTGGAATCGTGTATAATTCACCGTCCACCATATGGTGTTGTTGGCTATTGGTACATAAACTTTGCCCTGATTCATTAGTGACCAAAAATGTATCATCTATATGCCCTTTGACATAAATATCATAATCACATTTATAAGGTCCTAAACGGGCAATTTCTTGTGTGTCATAACATTCTACTTCTCTTGCAAAAACACCATATTGTGGAATTATGACTTGATCTTTACATTCACAAGTATCTCCAACGGTATTATAAAACTCTGGATCACACACACAAGAACATGAATCTTTATCAAAAATACGATCCACATCTGGACATGGTGTATCATCAGGACATCCACTTTCTTTAACAAACTTAAGAGCCACTTGTCCACAGTTATCGTAACATCCATCCCCATTATGAACACTCGTACTTACTGTACCATCTTCTAAATACATATAGGTATCCCCGCTGAGATATATGGTTTTTTGTCCGGTCAATTCTGTCTTAACGCCATTGGATTCAATATATAAACCAGTACCACAAGGACAGCTATGGCCCCCTATTCCCCTAGAGTATGTGCAAGAAGGATAAGATGCTCCACAGTGCCACATACCATTATCAACTGTCACAGTATAATTCCCAGCTTTAATACCAGAAAAATTTCCCAATTTCTTTTTCCGTGAATGCGTAAAGGTTTTTGCACAAATACAATCATCTAATGCATCCAAGATTTCAGAAAAACAACATCCAGCAGGGGCATTAATATCTGTACACTCTGTTGAACAGGTTGCTTTATGTGCGATAGGACAATGTTCACAAATGGTTCCAGAACCCGCTAAGACATATTTATATTCTTGTTCGGAACATTCCGCAGCACACTGTCCATTTGAACACGTTAATCCACCTGTACATCCACAAATATCAGAGCAAGCATCTCCCACTTGAGAGTTTGTATTGTTACAATCACAACTGCAATCTGCCCTACGTTCCATAACATCTGCATCAAAAATCGTTCCAGCGGGAACATTTCCACCGGATGCACATGTCGTCGTACAGCGACACTTATAACATTGGGTGGTATTTTTAAGGGTAATTTGATCTTCTGTTTCTCCCATTGAACAAGGGGTTGTTTGATAATCCGGCGGGCAAGTTTCCAAAGCCGCACCGGAACATTTATAACACTTAGTCACACCATCGGCTAAGGTTATATGCTCCTCCTCTGTTTCACCGGGGAAACAAGCCGTTTCTTGATAGCCACCCGCACACTCACACGGAATCTCTGAATAAACCGTATAATCCGGACAACCGCCGACTCCCATCTGAGGGACACCCTCATCATAACATTTACCGGCATCTTTTACTGTATCTGTCGGGCACGCCTCACATTGATGACACACTGTACCATCTGCTAATGGTGGTAAAACATTCGTTTCAAATTCTCCAGCCCCACAGGGCGTACTCACATAACCGGGATCACATTTACAATCAATAATCGTATAACTTCTGTATTTATTACACCCAACGGTGGTTGAATCCGTCCATTCCGGACCGGAATAACATTTTCCAACAGGAACCGGTTCATCTTGTTCACAGCATTTATTATGATCTATACAGGTCGTATTCGGGGGACAAGTAAACGGATCACGTATCTTACAGCCCTTCGCATCAAACAAAACACCTTGGTCACAAGAAAGTGTCATAGGAACGGCATCACACCCACCCCCAATCACAGGGGCATCCCACGGGGTTGTTCCCCCCGGTGTCACACCGGCAAAAAACAACTCAACCGTGTTCTCTTTCGCTTGACAAGGAACACCTGTGCTGCCATTCACCTCTATCCGATCTGTGGTAAACATACTATAGTGTTTTATTTCTTCACACACATCTTTAGATTGATTCTTTAATAATACAGAAAACTTCCCCTTATCCGCCCCAGAGATAATCGTTTTGACGACCATCGGCGTACTG
>JAZUJZ010000088.1:0-2055 GCA_045643025.1 Alphaproteobacteria bacterium | reverse complement strand
CCAAAACGATGTTGTTCATCAACAATACAAAGCCCCAAATTTTGAAAGTGGACATTATCTTCAATTAAAGCGTGTGTTCCAATAATGAAATCAATTTTTCCCTGAGCTAAATCTGATAAAATTTTTTGACGAATTTTTCCTTTTTCTTTAGCGGTTAAAATATCAATTTTTACCTTCGTTCCTTTTAATAAATAAACTATTTTTTCAAAATGCTGACGAGCCAATATATCTGTCGGAGCCATCAGGGCAACTTGTTGATGAGCATGAATAACCTGTAAAGCCGATAACAATGCCACTATCGTTTTTCCGGATCCCACATCCCCTTGCAACAAACGATTCATGGGAAAAGAGGCCGCTAAATCTTGACTGATTTCCGAGAGAACCGCCTTCTGTCCCTGTGTTAAATGAAATGGTAATTGAATTGGAAAATCGTTTATTTTTGGACAGATAATACCTTTTCTGTTTTGATGATACAATCGAATCAATTTGAGGGCTAACTGATTTGCCAATAATTCGTCAAAAATCAGTCTTTCTTTTGCCGACATAAAATCCTCTTTATTTTTCGGACAATGAAGACATCTTAAAGCCGAAGTAAAACTCGGCCAATGGTAGTGGTGAAGTGTTTTTTCATCCAACCATTCCGGTAAATTTGGTAAATTTTCCATTATATGTTTGAGAATCTTTCCAAAACTAGCGGAGGAAATATTTTGTATCATCGGATAGACAGACTCAAACTCGGGAATACGTTCTTTATCCTTTGTTAAATAATCCGGATGTATCATGGTATAATTGGAATCTTTTTTGGTCAATTTTCCACAAATCCATACTCTCGTTTTTTCTGGAAACTTATCTATAAAGGCCCCGATATGATAGTGAAAATAAACCAATTCAACTTCTCCGAACTCGGCCTGTACTATAATTTTCATAGGTAATCTTTTGATTTTAGGAACCACATATTCTTTAATTGTTGCCTCAAAAATAATTGGAGAATCCGGCAGATTTTCCGTCTGAAAACTCCGAAGTCTTTGGTCAATATGGGTTGGTAAATGCAATAAAGCATCCTTAACCAACTCGCCACCACAAAGGGCTTTTATCCAGAGTGCTGTCTTGGGTCCAATCCCCTTTAAGTGAGTAACTGATTGAAAAAAAGGATACAGAATTTCCGGTCGCATCATTACTTCTTTTTTATTTTAAAAGGACGAAGTGGAGGCAAATATGTTCCGTCAGAAAATTTAATTCCACCATCTGAATAAACCGTTGATTGAAACAAAGGCATCTGACGAAAACGCTTTAATACATTTGGACAATCGGAAATTGGACTTACTTGATATTTTTGCAACGTTTTTAATTGTTGTAAAATAAATTCCTTTTTCATTTGTAATTCAATTTCTTCTGTGGCGGATTTATTGGCAATAATACGGCTGGCAATTAATTCATAATCATCCAATTTTTTATTGCTCTCACCACAAGCCATAGCCAATCCGGACATTACCCCTAATTGATTCACCTCATCCTGTAACATTAAAGAATCCGCCACCACAGGCATAGCCAACAAACACATAAAACCCAAAAACAGAGATTTCATTTTTACTCCTTTTTTCTTTATTAGAAACGATTTTAAATTAAATTTCAATATAAAAAGAGTTGCTTTTTATTTCAAACTACATTATAAATAGGAAAAAGTGGGGGAACGATATGACATCAAAAGAAAAAACAAAAATTGATTCAGATGTTTTAGAGGCCTATCCGGAACGTAAACAAGTTTCTGCATTTCCGGAACGAGTTTTTATTAAAACAAATCGTTTTTTGGTCATAATTACCATTATCAATTTAGCCATTATTATTGCCGGCAGTTGTATTTTTACCTATATGGCTAAACGGGCGGATGTTCGGGTAAATACACGTTCTGTTAATTTTATTTATAGTGTTGATCCGGAACAAAAAGTCTTAAAACCTTTAGAGGGGTATCGTACACGGGTGAATTCCCTGTCTTTAGCATTGGAGGATACTTTACGACAATACATTACCGAATGGCATAGTGTTCCTTACGAATTG
>JAZUJZ010000087.1:0-4332 GCA_045643025.1 Alphaproteobacteria bacterium | reverse complement strand
ATTTTGGTATGGAAAGGAAAACGTCCCACCCGTATCGCAAAGCAATTTGAAAATGATACCGAATTGCTGGAGTATTTACCTGCCCAATTTTATTTATATCTGGCCCCAGAAATGTGGGAGAATAATTCTCCCGCAACACGAGAAGGAAATCCCAATCAAGTTCTCCTGAATTTTTTGAAAACAGGGAATACAGATATGTTGGCCAGTGAAAATCTGTTGGATTTTAAGTATGGTTTAACATTGGTTTATCAAAATTTAACAACCGAACAACAACAATTACTGAATCAAAATAAACAACCCATTTATCTGAAAGATTGGTTTATCTTTCCTCAATCTGATTTAGATCAAAAATTGAACCAATATGGTTTTGAAAGCAGCGTGACTTTTGTTCGAAAAGTAGATGCTGTTGCACAAGCGTATCGGCTTTACCAAAAGGGGAAAATCCCCAAAAAGAGCCCTGAACAAAAATTTGTGCAGGACTACTTTTCCCTCATTCCTATGGTCTTTCAAAAAACAGGATTCAATCAGTTAATTAATAAAGACTTGTATACAGATTGACAAAAGGGTCTTTTTTCGCTATACTAACATCAAAGGAGTTCAAAGATGGTATGGACAGATGATAAAATCAAAAAATTAAAAAAGTTATGGCAAGCCGATAAACCAACAGCCGAAATTGCCAAAATGTTGGGAATGAGTAAAAACTCCATTATCGGTAAAGTGCATCGTTTGAATTTAAAAACACGTCCCTCTCCCATTAAACAAGAAGTCAAAAAGAAAACAACTCCTGCCATCAAAAAAGTAGCCGATAAGGTCCGTTTAATTGATTTGAAAATTAACACCTGTCGTTGGCCAATCGGGGATCCCACAGATGAAGATTTTTGTTTTTGCGGTCAAACAACCGTTATGGGAAAACCCTATTGCATGAAACATTGTCAAGAGGCCTATCTTAATATGGCTTCAGACTCAAAAAAAGCAGAGAAAAAATAATGAAAGAGTCTGTCCCCTGTCTGTGTTTAATTGACGGGTCCGGATATGTCTTTCGGGCGTTTTATGCCCTCCCCCCCATGCATCGTTCAGATGGCACCCCCACAAATGCCGTTTATGGTTTTACATCCATGATGTTAAATTTGCTCGGTGAAAATAAATGCCCTTATTTAGTGGTTGTCTTTGATGCCAAGAGAAAAAATTTTCGTCATGATTTATATCCAAATTATAAGGCCAATCGTAAAGAATTACCCCCTGAATTAATTCCTCAGTTTTCTTTAATTCGTCAAACTTGTGACTCGTTAAATGTCCCTTGGGTAGAAAAAGAAGGATACGAAGCAGACGATTTAATTGCCACCTATACTCGTTTAGCCAAAGAACAAAACCTAAATATACGTATCATTTCGGCCGATAAAGATTTAATGCAACTGATAGATGAACAAACAACCCTATACGACCCCATGAAAAAAAAGGATATTGCCATCTCTGATGTGATGAAAAAATTCGGGGTTCTACCGCATCAAGTGACGGATGTTCAGGCGTTAATGGGGGACAGCAGTGATAATATTCCCGGCGCAAAGGGAATTGGCCCCAAAACTGCCGCCAATCTTATTCAACAATTTTCCTCAATTGAGCAACTCTATCAAAATTTAGATAAAATTCCCCACGAAAAACAGCGGGAAACCTTACGATTAGATGCAGAAAATGTTCATTTATCCAAAAAATTAGCCCAATTAGACACACATGTTCCCATAGAATTAGATTTACCAAAATTTCAACGGCAAAATTTAGACACAACAAAAGCCATTGATTTTTTAACCCTTAATGGTTTTCCAAGTTTAATCAAACGCTTACCTACACCCCCATCAAATGTTTCACAGGAAAAAAAATCACTCCAACGCCTTGCCACCCTTAATGAAATTCATGGTTGCATTCAACGCTGTTTAACTTTGGGTAAATTTTCATTTGATATTGTTTCAGATAAAAATGAATACCTCAAATCAATAACCCTTTATGATGGGGAAAATTTATATCAATTAGAGGCCGACTCTGTTGATAAAACAGATTTATTTGCAACGGCATCTACTGCTTTTTCAACAGAAATACAACAGGAATTACAGTCATTGTTTACTTCTTCCTCAACTAAAATCGGATGGGACATTAAAAAAAATCAGACTCTTTTGAAAAAAGCAGGAATCACTTTATCTGGCCCCTATGAAGATATTCTCTTAATGGGTTATTTATTAGAGGGAAACCATCAACTGGAATTTCCCCTTTCTTTTGTGGAAAAATACATTTCACCGACAGAGGCAAATCGTTTAGCACAATATTGGTATCAAGTGTTTCCCATTTTACAAAAAGAAGTGGAACAACAAAAATTAGATTCACTTTATCGTCAGACAGATTTACCTCTGGTTGAGTTTTTATGTCAAATGGAACAAAATGGCATTTTAGTTAATCAAGAACAGTTAAAACATCTTTCTCAACAATTTGATACTCACATTACCGATTTAATCCAACAAATTTACACCGAAGCCCGAGAAGAATTTAATCCAAATTCACCCCAACAACTCGGAACTATTTTATTTGAAAAACGCCAACTGAAGGGTGGGAAAAAAGGTCCATCCGGACACTGGTTAACAGATGTTAAAGTATTGGAAAAACTGGTTGAAGAACAACAAGATATCTTATCCGAACTCATCTTAAAATACAGAGGATTAACAAAACTGAAATCTACCTATATTGATGATTTATTGGCGAGGTGTCAAATATCCCCCAGAATACACACCACTTTTTCAATGGTATCCACAAATACAGGAAGGTTGGCTTCTTCTAATCCCAATCTGCAAAATATCTCCATTAAATCCGATGATGGCAAACAAATTCGTTCTGCTTTTGTGGCCGAAAAAGGTTTTACACTCCTATCGGCCGATTATTCACAAATTGAACTCAGATTGATTGCCCATGTGGCCAATGTTCAAAAATTAAAAAATTCCTTTCTACAAAATGAAGATATTCATACAAGAACGGCCAGTCAAATTCTAAATATACCCTTGGAACAAATTACACCAGACCAACGTCGTCAGGCCAAAGCGGTTAATTTTGGTATTATTTATGGAATTTCCGGCTTTGGCTTAGCTCGTAATTTACATATTTCCAGAGAACAAGCAACCCGTTATATCAATGCCTATTTTGAACAATATCCTGAAATAAAAAATTACATGGATGAAACGATTCGTTTTGTGGAAGAAAACGGCTTTGTCTTGACTCCTTTTGGGCGTAAAATTTTTATAGAGGGGTTACAAAATCCGGCCACTCGGCAATTTGCCCATCGGGCCGCTATCAATGCCCCTATTCAAGGCGGGGCTGCGGATATTATCAAAATGGCCATGGTCAATATCCAACAGGCCTTAAAACAATCAAAATTTAAGGCACGCCCCTTATTACAAATTCACGATGAATTAATTTTTGAGGTTCCCGATGGAGAAGTAGAATCATTCAAGACCTTCATCAAAAATCAAATGGAACAAGTTGTTCAATTATCTGTGCCCCTCATTACCGAAATCGGTATTGGGCAAAATTGGAAAGACGCCCACTGACAGATAAAAAACTGGATTTCCATTCAAAAATCTGCTAGAAAAGGTTTAAGGAGTTTTCAATGCAATACAATCTCATTACAATTTCCGGACAACTGGGCAGTGGTAAATCAACGGTCGCAAAAATGCTGGCCTCTCAATTGGGATGGCAGTATTATTCAACAGGAATGGCTCAAAGGAAAATTGCCCAACAACGGGGAATTACCACATTAGAATTAAATCAATTAGCCCTCACCCATCCAGAAATTGACCATGAAATTGATCGTGTTTTTCAGGATAAATGTTGGCAAGAACAAAACTATGTGGTTGACAGTCGTTTGGCTTGGCATTTTTTACCCCATGCCTTCAAAATCCATTTTACGGTTCAACCAAAATATGCGGCTCAACGAATCTATCAACAAAACAGAACAACAGAAAAATATGCCTCTGTGGCGGAAGCCGAAGAATTTTTACAAAAAAGAACTCAAAGTGAACGACAACACTTTATGAAAAATTACCACATTGATGTCACCAATGAAAAAAATTACGACTTAATCATTGATACAACCTATTTATCCCCGCAACAGGTGTGCGATAAAATTTTAGAAGTGATGAATTCTTAACGTGTTTTTTGCTCTTTTTTCAGTAAACGAACCCTATTCATTCCTTGTAATAAATGGGGCATAGATACGGAACGATTTTGTTGTTCCATCTGTCTTTGGCGATCAAAGTCATACAACAAAGCCCGAAAATTTTTCAACATATCTTGATT
>JAZUJZ010000086.1:0-1964 GCA_045643025.1 Alphaproteobacteria bacterium | reverse complement strand
CCCAAAGATACCGGATACCCCGATTTCTTTGGAAAATCCGACTTTACCGGAGTTTATTCAAACACCCACAGAACCGGAAACGACACCCGTTATCAATCCGCAAGATGCCCGTGATTTTGAATTAGAGGGATTTGCCCTGGGAATGAGTCCCGTTGATATCGGTAAAATTGCCCTCTCAAAAGGGTATAAAATCACCAAATCAGATAAAGAGTTTCCCCTGTTTATGACAACCCGTTATGAACAAGAATGTCGCTTGGAGGGGCTCTATCTACCAGAAGAAATTCGCAAATGTATCCGTCAAAAAGGGAAAGAAGATGGGACTATTTTCCTCAAAAGTATGACTGTTGTTAAACCAAATACGAAAGAATCCTATTTCTTTGAATTTACTTCGCCCGCCACTGAAAATTTGACATGGCGTATTACCTACTTAAATTTAGGGGATAATTCATTGAATTTTACCACAATCAATACAAATAAAAAAATTGCCAGACGGGAAACATTCTTTAATGCCGTCTTTGATAAGTTCGGTTATCCCGATGATCCGAAAAATTTTATCTGGGGTTCTACAGAAGACGCTTTTATGCAGGTCAGTATGTATGGCTCTGCCTATAATGCCAAAATTGTCTTGACGGATATGGAACTGTCTGATGAGGATTATTTTGAGGCAAAAGATTGGTTAGAGGAACAACCCCCAAGGGATCAATTTGACTTTTGATTAGAGGATAAAATATGGCATTAGAATTAAATGACTTTTTGATCAACTATACCGCCTTAGCAAAACAGGGAAACTTAACCCAACTGGTTGGTCGTGAAAAAGAATTAGAACGTCTCATTCATATTTTACTCAGAAACACCAAAAACAACCCCGTTGTGGTCGGTCCAAGTGGTATCGGTAAAACAGCCCTGATGGAAGGGTTGATTACTTTTATGACCAGCGATAGCGCCCCGGAATATATGCAACAAAGAGAGGTAGTCGGACTGGATATTGCAAAAATTATGTTGACGGCCAAAAATGATACAGAATACGAAGAATTAACAAAAAATGTTTTGCAACTGGTTGTGGATTCAAATCATCAAAAATTATTATACCTAAAAGATGTGAGTTTTTTGGTTCCCGTGGAAAGCAGTCCGGAAAATAGAGAACCCGCCAAATTTTTAAAACTATGCCTATTAGCAGGTCAGATTAATTGTCTGGTTGAAACGGATACCTTAAATTTTGTGGGACATTTGGAAAAAGATACCGCCATTATGGGATGTATGCAATCTTTATTATTGGAAGAACCGACTTTGGACGAAAGTATTCAAATTTGTACAGCCCGAAAAAAAGCATTAGAGGAACACTATGCCCTGCAAATTCCAGACGAAACAGTCAAGGTAGCATGCCAATTAACCGGCCGATATATTAAACAACGTGCTTTTCCGGAAAAAGCGTTAGACTTATTGGATGATTCAGCCAGTTTATTAATGATGGATATTGCCCGTGGCGATGTTGCCGAAGAATCCAATACACTGACACAAGATTTCTGTTTCAGAACAATTGCCGATTGGACGGGTATTCCTGTTGAAAAAGTAGATGCCGAAGACAGGGAACGTTTAGCCAAAGCCGAAGAACTGCTCTGTCAACGAGTTGTCGGTCAAGATAATGCCGTAAAAGTTGTCGCCGATGCTTTACGGCGTTCTCGTTCTGGATTACAAGATCCAAATCGACCGATTGGGTCGTTTCTCTTTATCGGAACAACAGGCGTCGGTAAAACGGAATTAGCCAAATCGTTGGCAGATTTTATGTTTAATGATGAAACGGCATTACTGCGTATTGATATGTCTGAATATATGGAAAGGTCATCTGTAACACGTTTAATTGGCCCCCCGCCCGGTTCACCGGGTTTTGAGCATGGAGGATTATTAACGGAAGCCGTCAGATTAAAACCTTTTCAAGTGGTGCTGTTTGATGAAATTGAAAAAGC
>JAZUJZ010000085.1:0-1545 GCA_045643025.1 Alphaproteobacteria bacterium | reverse complement strand
CTTTGGGATCATTTTTAGGCATAGCTATCCCCACCCTGTTTGCCAAAGTTTCCACAGCATCCATAAAGGGTAATTTTTCAAATTCCGTTAAAAAACGAATCGCATCACCATGAGCCCCACACCCAAAACAATGATAAAATCCTTTTTCGTCATTCACTGTAAATGAGGGGGTCTTTTCGTGATGGAAAGGGCAAAGTCCCAAAGATTCCCTTCCCTTACGCGTCAATTTAACGGATTGTCCAATTAAATCCGATAAAACGATTCGTTCCCTAATGGCATCTAAAAAATCCGCACTAATTTGCATTCAATTCCTTTTTGATGAGTCCGGAAGCGATTCCAAAATCCATTTGTCCGGCATATTTAGTCCTCAAAGCCCCCATCACTTTTCCCATATCTTTGATAGAACTTGCCTGTGTTTCTGTTATTACCTGACGTATCACATTAACCATTTCTTCTTCCGTCATCTGTTTGGGTAAAAAAGATTGAATCACATCAATTTCAGATTGTTCATGGGCGACCAAGTCCGAACGATTACCTTGTTGATACATCGTAATACTTTCTTTTCTTTGTTTAATCATTGTTTGTAACAATGACAAAATACCGGCATCATCAATGCCTTCATAATTACCTTTAGACCTGTCCGCAATATCCTTATCCTTAATGGCGGAATTAATTAAGCGCAATGTTGCCACCTTTTCTTTATCTTGATTTTTCATTGCCTCAATCAATGCTTTTTTAATATCATCACGAATCATATTATTCTCCTTTGTTTTAGGTCTATAGTATAAACTTTTTTTATAAAAAAAGAAAGAATTTTATTGCAAGTTATCCTTTTTTGGTATATATAAATTCCCATGACTGCACAAATTATACTTTTTGGGCTGTGGGGATTGATTCTTGGGGGACTTTTACCGGTGATGGCTGGTCGTTTCGGTAAATTACTTCCTGCAGATCCGGGTGATGTTATCTTGCATTGGTTTCATCCCTTACGGATTCCACAAAACACAGATTCATATCATTACCAAATTTGGTGTAAAAATATAAAGAAATTAGTTTCTTGGTCTGTTTTTTGGGCCTTGATAACCTCTGGACTCTTTATGTTATCATATTTAACATTACCGGAAAAAATTCAGATATTCGCCTGCATTTTTATTTGGATTGTTAATATATGTATTATTATTGATGCGGATTACTGGTTATTACCGGATTTTTTTACTTTACCTCTTTTAATTTTGGGGATTTGTTTTGCTTTAATTCATCCAGATTTTTCCGTAGAATCTGCCCTCACCGGTGCTATTGGAGGATATCTTGTATCAGTTTTATCGGTCATGGTATTGGCTTTTTCGCCAAAAAAACAACTCGGGTGTGGAGATGTAAAAATGATAACAGCCCTTGGCGCTTGGCTTGGTTTAATGGGACTCAGCATCACTTTAATCATCTCTTTTATACTTTTTATCCTGTTTGATTTGTTTCATCTGCACAAGAAAGGCGCTTATGGTCCAGCATTAGGTGCGGCGGCTATTTGTTCTTTTTTTCTGATGTATA
>JAZUJZ010000084.1:0-2718 GCA_045643025.1 Alphaproteobacteria bacterium | reverse complement strand
TGTCCCGTTTTTAACATTCGTCACTTTTTCAGTCGGCACCAAAACCTGCTCAACTTGAGATTTCAGACCTTTTTTTTCGGCCTGTTCCAAAATAAAATCAGCCACTCTCTGTTCAAAACCGGAATAAGCGTGAATCACATACCAACGCATAATCAATTATCCTCCGATGATTTTGCCGATGACACCAGCAAAAATAAAATCAACCAACACCAAAAAGGCCGCCAAGATAACACTCATCACTACAACCACAAACGTTCCACGCAAAGTCTCAGCCCGTGACGGCCAAGTAATTTTGGAAATTTCCTGCTTTGTTTGGCGAATAAATTGAGCCGGTGTTGTCATTTTTTGGTGCCTTTCTCCCTTTAATCAAACTTAAAGGTTGCATTATTATATCGGATAATTTTATCTTTGTCAATAGTTTTTTGCCGATAAAATATGAAAATCATATTCTTTATCAAAACAGACTTTAATTTATTTCTTGACTTTTACACCTAAAAAGTGTAATATTCGCAAGTTTTTACAAAAGAAGGAAAAAAATGAAAAAATCAAATTTAAGATTCAGTGCAGAAAGTTTATGCAGCCAAGCAAGATCTGCCGAAATTATTCGTGTTGCACGTGCAGAATACGAAAAACAACACGCACAAACGGTTAAAATGATCAACAATTCAGAATTGAGCGAGAAAAGCAAACGTAAAATTTTAAAATCTTTGTGTATTCGCACCCGAGTATAGAAAGTAATTAAAAAAATAAAACCACCCCTCTTTTTTTCGGGTGGTTTTTTCTTGACTTTTTTCTGAAAAAAAACTATGCTGCCTTCATTCATTTTATAAAAAAATGTTTAACTCAAAAAAAAGAAAGGAAAATAAAATGTTAGATACTTTTTTTAACCCAAAATCCGTGGCGGTTGTGGGTGTATCGGCCGATGAATCCAAATTGGGTGCGGTCGTCTTTAAAAATTTAATTGATGCCGGTTTTAAGGGCACACTTTACGGTGTAAACCCAAAACTCGCCGGTCAAGAATTAAAGGGTCATAAGTGTTTTGCTTCCACTCGTGATATTCCAGAACCTGTAGAATTGGTGGTGTTGTTGGTGCCGGCTCGTTTCTGTGAAGCAGCCGTTGATGATGCGATTGCAAACGGTGCCAAAAATATCAGTATTATTACCGCCGGATTTGGTGAAGCCGGACACAAAGATTTGGAAAAGGCAATTGCCAAAAAGTGCTTAGATGCCAGAATTAATTTATTGGGCCCCAACTGCTTGGGACATATTTCCACTTTTGATAACCTGAATGCTTCCTTTGCCCCTTGTTTCCCATTAAAAGGGAATGTGGCTTTCGTGTCGCAATCCGGTGCTTACTGTAGTGCTATTTTGGATTGGGCCGAAGAAAAAGGAATTGGCTTTTCACACTTTATTTCTATCGGAAACAAAGCTGATTTGAACGAAGCAAGTCTTTTGGAAGCCATCCAACATGATCCGAATACCAAGGCCTTTGTGTTTTATTTGGAAGGCCTCAAAAAAGGACAAGAATTTTTGCGGGTGTTAAAGGAAGTTTCCAAGACAAAGCCATGCGTCATTATGGAACCCGGTAAATCCACAAAAGCCCAAGCGGCCAGTTTGTCCCATACCGGTTCTTTGGCCCCGAACTATCGTGTGTTGGAAATTGCCCTGCAACGCTCGGGTGCTATTCAAGTTTATACAACACGTGAATTGTTTGGTGCTTTGGAATTGTTGCAAAACGTGAATCATACAGACTTTGGTGGTTCCGTTGGTATTTTAACCAATGCCGGTGGTGTGGGTGTGCTCGCCTCTGACCTTTGCGAAGAAGCCAAATTAGATTTAGCACGCCCAAGTGAAAAGACAATTGAAGCACTGCGGGCTGTTTTAACACCGGAAGCTTCTGTCGGCAACCCGATTGACGTGGTGGGTGATGCCAAGGCAGATCGTTATGAAAATGCTTTGCGTGTGTTGTGTGAGTCCGGTGAATACAAAAACATCATTGTTTTGTTAACCCCACAAATGTCCACAGAACCCAAAGAAACCGCCGAAGCGATTATCAAGTTGGCCCCTGAATTTAAGAATGTTAATATCTTCTGTTCTTTCATTGGTGGCTCACGTGTGCGTGAAGGTGTGGAGCTTTTGAAGAAAGCCAAGATTTTAACCTATGACTATCCAACGGATTGTGTCCGCTTATTGGGATTGATGAAGACACAAATGGCGTTCAAAGGATTACCAGAAGTGAAAGTGGAAACAAAAGAAGTGCCCGCCGATATTAAAGCGGCTGTGGCGGATGCTGTGGCAAACGGTTTGGCATCGCTTCCTCAATCCACCATGAATATGATTATGGATCATTATGGCATTGACTATCCAAAGTGCGGTAACTTTACCGATAAAGCAACCGCTTTGGCTTTTGCAAAACCAATTTTTCCTGTGGTGTTGAAACTTTCAGCCCCGGATGCATTGCATAAGACAGAAATGAAGGGGATTTACTTAAACATTGACAGTGAAGAAAAATTCAATGAGGCCTTTGATGGTTTGACCGCCACAATCGCCAAGTTCCAACTCAAAGGTGCCAGTGTTTTGATTCAGGAAATGATTACCAAAGCAACCGAAACCATTATCGGTGTCAATTCCGATAAGAACTTTGGACGTGTGTTGGTATTCGGAACAGGTGGTATTTATACTGAAGTCATGCGTGATACAACTATGCGCATTTTGCCC
>JAZUJZ010000083.1:0-1676 GCA_045643025.1 Alphaproteobacteria bacterium | reverse complement strand
ATCAAATACCGTTTTATCCGATAACAACCGAACATTTTCGGCATGGACATCAGCCATTTGAGAAAACCCATAGGTGATTAAATGTCTTCCTTTAATTTCGGGTAAAATTTCTTTAATTACCGGATGATCCAAACACACCACACAGGCCCCATAAAATGCCGTCTGATTCAAAAATGTTTGAAACGCCATTTTTTCCCGTTCAAAAGTCTTATAATAATCCAAATGTTCAGGTTCTATATTCGTCACCACAGAAACAGTTGTTGGAAGTTTTAAAAACGACCCATCTGATTCATCGGCTTCGGCCACAACCCATTCCCCTGATCCAACCCGAGCATTTGATTTTTGTGATGTCAAAATACCCCCGATAATAAAACTGGGATCTTTTTTGGCTTCCATCAATAAATGGGCAATCAATGAAGAAGTCGTTGTTTTACCATGCGTTCCCGAAACACAAATACTGCGTTTATATTTCAATAATTCTGCCAACATCTCACTGCGATGGGCAATCGGTAAAGATAATTTTTTAGCTTCTACTAACTCCTCATTATCAGGGTGAATAGCACTGGAAATCACCACAGCATCACAGGCGTGAACATTTTTTGCCTGATGCCCGATAAAAACGGAAAATCCTTGTTTTTTCAAACGTTGTGTATTGGCATTTTCCCGATCATTTGAACCTTGCACTTGAACACCCAAAGAAGGGGCCATCTCGGCAATCGCACTCATCCCAATGCCACCAATACCTATAAAGTGAATACGTTTTAATGGAAAGGTCATTTTTGCTCCTTCAACACCCGTTCAATTAATTCTACCATTTTTTCGGCAACATCCGGATGGGCCAATTGTAAAGCGGAGTGACATGCTAAATTCAATTCATCCGCATTCTGAATCAGACTTTGTAAACGCAGCATAAATTGTTCAGCATCAAAATCTTGTTCCACAACCAACCAACCGGCACCGGCTTCGGCAAACTGACGTGCATTTTCAAACTGATGATTATCGGCAGATGTCGGCAACGGAATAAAAATACCGGGACGTCCCACAATGGAAAGTTCCGCCAAAGTGGAAGAACCTGCCCGCCCTATAACCAAATGAGCATTTGCCAATAATTCAGGCATATTATCAAAAAATGATTGAACCGTTGTGGCATAAAAACCCGCATCTTGATATAATTTTTGTAAATCATCCACATCTTCGGGTCTGGCCTGTTGGGTAATTTTTAAATGAGAGCGTAAAGACTCCGGTAAAGCCAATAAGGCCTTCGGTAAAGTCCGGCTGAGAAACCGTGCCCCCTGAGATCCCCCTGTAATAAACAAATGAAAAACTTCGGCTTCTTTTGGATAGGGGGTTTTGTATTTTTCCAAAATCGCCGCCCGAACAGGCTGACCAACCCAATAGGTAGAAATCCCCGTTGGCACACGTTTTGTTTCCCGAAAAGCGGTGGCAATCATTTTGACCCGGGGGGCCAATAACCGATTTGCCCGTCCCAAAACAGCGTTTTGTTCATGAACAACAGTCGGAATACGTAAAAACTGTGCCGCCAACACAGCCGGTAAAGAAGCATATCCCCCCACCCCGATGACCAAATCCGGTTTTTCATTCATTAAATATAAAACAGATTGAATCATTCCAACCCACAAGATAAACAAGGCCTTTATCTTTCCTAACAGAGAACG
>JAZUJZ010000082.1:0-1819 GCA_045643025.1 Alphaproteobacteria bacterium | reverse complement strand
TACTTTAAATTTAGGCATAGCCATAGGTGGCACATTCACTCGCACACCATCCGCCCGAATATATTCCAATTTATAACCATCAATACATTCAAAAGTATCAACCATAATTTCCGTTTTAACACTGTATTGTTTTTCCAAATCAAACAAGTACGAACGTTTTTGATTAAGCAAATAGCTGGCCACTTCGGCAGGATCAGTCAAAATGAGAGTTGTTTTTCCCATACGTGAAGCGGCTTCTTCCAATAACCGAATCGCACGAGTTGTACAAGATTCAACAGAACGCATCACGCCATTTCCATGACAATGCGGACAAACATGATAGCTAGATTCCAAAAAGCTAGAATGTAAACGTTGACGGGACATTTCCATTAAACCAAACCCCGACATTTTTCCCACTTGAATCCGAGCACGATCTTTGCGCAAAGCTTCCTTTAAGCGACGTTCAACAGCCGCATTATTTTTAGCTTCATCCATATCAATAAAGTCAATCACAACTAATCCTGCCATATCCCGTAAACGCAATTGACGAGCCAATTCATCACAGGTTTCTAAATTCGTTTTAACGGCTGTTTCTTCAATATTATGTTCCCGAGTCGCACGACCTGAGTTCACATCAACGGCAACTAAAGCCTCTGTTTGATCAATAACTAAATATCCTCCGGAAGGCAATTGAACAATGTTTGAATGAATGGATTCTAATTGAGGTTCAACTTGATATTCCAAAAAGAGAGGCTTTTTGCCTTTATAAAGTTTAACCTTCTTGGCTTGAGTGGGCATTAATAATTTAACAAAATCACGCGTTGATTTAAAAACATCAGCCCCATCAATAATAATTTCATCAATATCTGAGGTAAAGACATCACGTAAGGAGCGTTTAATAATATCCCCTTCTTGATGAATCAATTTCGGTGCGATTGATTTTAATGTTAAATCACGAATATTGTTCCATGTCTTTAATAAATAATCCACGTCCCGTTTGATTTCTGTTTTTGTTTTACCCAATCCCGCTGTACGAACAATTACACCCATTCCATCTGGAATAGAGAGTTTATCCAAAATCGCCCGTAAAGATTTACGGTCTTTTTGATTTGAAATTTTTCTGGAAATACCAGAACCATGGTTGCTGTTAGGCATTAAAACAGAAAAACGTCCGGCCAAGGATAGATAAGTGGTCATAGCGGCCCCTTTATTTCCCCGTTCTTCTTTTACAACTTGAATCAACATAACTTGACCCGGGTGAATCACTTCTTGAATTTTATACTTTTTAAAGAAATGAGGCCGTTGACGAGGGGTATCTTCTGATTCATGCACAACTTCCACATCAGAAGCAGATTCGTTTTCGCTCACCTCTTCTTCTTTTTTTTCAGCTTCAGCTATTTGTTTTTTAAGGGCTTCTTTATCCGCCACAGGGATTTGATAATAATCCGGATTAATTTCACCAAAAGCTAAAAAGCCATGGCGATTTCCACCATATTCCAAAAAGCAAGCCTGAAGTGAGGGTTCAACCCGCACAACCTTAGCTAAATAAATATTTCCTTTAATTTGTTTTTTATTTTGAGTATCAACGTCCAGTTCTTCTACACGTCCATTCTCCAACACGACCACGCGTGTTTCTTCGGGATGCAATGCATCAATAAGCATTTGTTTTGACATAAATAATTCTCCAATCTATATACAGGGCGACAGGCCCATTTTTTATTCATCATCAACGAACCCGTTAAGCCCAATGCCAACGTGCATAAAAAGTAAAAACTCATAACGAATAAAATCATTTTTCTACCTTTTGGTTCGTTAAAAAAATATTTTTAGGCAATTTTTT
>JAZUJZ010000081.1:0-2500 GCA_045643025.1 Alphaproteobacteria bacterium | reverse complement strand
TTGGCCTCCGACTTGGACGTGGGATTATCACTGAAGCCATTATGGAAGAAACAGCCAGAGAAATCAAAATTGCCCTGTTAGAAGCCGATGTTGCCCTACCCGTTGTAAAAGACTTTATTACACAAATTAAAGAAAAAGCCACCGGACAAGAAGTTATTCGTTCCGTTCAACCGGCCCAAATGGTCATTAAAATCGTCCATGATGAATTGGTTACCTTATTGGGCGAATCGTCCCCCCTTCACCTCGTAGCAAACCACCAAAACGTCATTTTAATGGTTGGATTACAGGGATCCGGAAAAACAACCAGTTCTGCCAAGTTAGCATTAAAACTCAAAAAAGAAGGAAAAAAAGTATTATTGGCCAGCTTGGATACCTATCGTCCGGCCGCACAGGAACAGTTGGCCGATTTGGGACAAACCTATACCCTTAACGTGTTACCAATTGTAAAGGGGGAAAAACCCCTGGAAATTACCCGGCGTGCCATTCAAGAGGCCAAAACGGGTTTATACGATGTTTTGATTTTAGATACTGCAGGACGCCTGCACGTTGACACGGAAATGATGCAAGAAGTTGTCCAAATTCGAAATCTTGCAAAACCCGATGAAACTTTATTGGTGGTCGATTCTTTAATGGGACAAGATGCCCTGACCGTTGCCCAAGATTTTCAGGAAAAAATTGGGATTACAGGTATTATTCTCACTCGTGTGGATGGGGATGCACGTGGGGGGGCTGCCTTGTCTATGCGAGCAACAACCCATATGCCAATCCAATTTTTAGGGGTTGGAGAAAAAGCCGACACTTTGGAAAAATTTGATGCCAAACGTATTGCCGACCGTATTTTAGGTATGGGCGATGTCGTGGGATTGGTTGAAACTGCATTGGAAAAAGCCAATCAGGAAGAAATGCAAACACAAGCCATAAAGATGATGAATGGTGCATTTGACCTAAATGATTTAATGAAACAATTAGAACAAATGGATAAAATGGGTGATATCAAAGGAATTATGAAAATGATTCCTGGCATCGCCAAATTTTCCAAACAAATTGACGAGGCCAAAGTGGATAACCGTTTAATGAAAAGACAAGCGGCCATTATTAAATCAATGACCCCTTTTGAACGACAAAATCCAGACCAAATTAAAGCCAGTCGTAAAATCCGTATTGCATGTGGTGCGGGTGTTAAAGTGGAAGATGTCAATAAATTATTAAAAAGTTATGAACAAATGGCCAAAGTCATGAAACAATTTAAAAAAATGGGACCTTTGGGAATGATGTCTATGATGAAAAAAATCGGTGGCATGCCCAATGGGTTTCCTGGGAATGACGGAGGATTGCCTCCGTTTAATGTCTAACTACAACAGAAAGGAAGTCAAAAATGTCAGTTAGAATTCGTTTAGCACGTGGTGGTGCAAAAAAACGCCCTGTTCACAAAATCGTTGTGGCAGATAAGCGTTGTCGTCGTGATGGACGTTATATTGAAGAATTGGGTTTTTATAATCCTTTACTTCCAAAAGACAGTAAAGATGCTTTGCGTGTCAATGTAGAGGCCGCCAAAAAGTGGATGGCTCAAGGTGCTGAAATCACCGAACGCGTGCAAAAATTGTTTGCTTTATTAGGTTTATGCGATAAACCAGCCGTTCGTGAAACACCGAAAAAGTCTGCCCCAAAATCTAAGGCACAAGAACGTATGAAAGCTGCTGAAGAAGCTAAAGCCGCCGCTGAAGAAGCCGCCAAGGCCGAAGCTGCCGCTGCTGAAGCCGCCCCTGCTGCCGAAGCTGCACCTGCAGAAGAAACAAAGGTAGAATAAAGGATTTTAAAAATGTCGCGTATTGCTGTTGGTCAAATTATCAATGTGCATGGAATAAAAGGTGTGATGAAAGTCAAACCATATTTGATGCATACAGATGATTTTTCAGGTTTTAATCCTTTGACCGACAAAGACGGGAAAAAACATTTTGAAGCAACCTTGGTGGGACATAAAGGAGATTGTTGGTTGGTTTCTATGAAGGGGATTACAGATCGCACAACAGCAGAAAATTTCAAAGGATTGGAATTGTATGCTGAACGCAATCAATTACCCCCAACAGCCGACAATGAATTTTACCATTGTGATTTAGTGGGAATGACACTTTTTGAAAATAAAACTGAATTTGGTAAAGTCTTACGCATTTTAAATTATGGTGCGGGGGATATTTTACAAATTCAAACGGTAAAAGGTCAAACGTTGGAACTTGCTTTTACAAAAGCAACATTTCCAATGATTGATTTGGAAAAGCGTCAGATACAAATCGTCTTACCCGAAGATATGGAGGAAAGAGTCAAATGAATATCACTGTCTTAACTTTGTATCCAGAAATGTTTCCAGGATGTTTAGGGTATTCTTTAATCGGAAAAGCTTTAGCTGAAAAAAAATGGCAATTACGAGTGGTGAATATCCGTGATTTTTCTGACAACCATTATAAATCAGTGGATGATACACCTTTTGGGGGTGGAGCCGGAA
>JAZUJZ010000080.1:0-6481 GCA_045643025.1 Alphaproteobacteria bacterium | reverse complement strand
AAACAAAAATATGTCCATAATGGGGTTGGCCATTCGCAAACGGAGGACCATCATAAAAAACGAATTCATCCCCATTTTTGCGGGCATCTTTCACAGCTTCAAAAATTCGTTCATTGTCCCAAATCTTTAAAATATTCTCTTCCATTTCGGAAAAGTTCATTTTACTGGTGAGTTCGGGATAGAATTTTTGTTTATCAGACATAATATTTCCTTTCTTTTATGTGTGGTGTATATTATGCATAAAAAACATAAAAAAATCAAGAAAAAAGTCGTAAATTTTATACTATTTCCAATTTTAAAAAGGAAGGATTGTGGGTTATTTTTAATTTCAAATTTGCCTGTTGTAATAAATACATTAACCATTCTGTCTCTATCGTATCAGGGGTATATGAGGAAATATTAGGATTGGTTAAAATATGATTGATTTTTTCGGGGATAGTTAAATTATCTGTTTTCAAAATCAATGTTTTATTGGCATATAAAAGGTCTCCGCCGCCTGCAATTATTTGAATACCCACAGCAACAAAAGCCAACTCTAAACGATTTGTAATTTTTCCGGAAAAAGTAATCGTATTTGCAAAGGTTTGTAAAAAATCAAGGATTAAAGAAGTATCTATAGACTTATTTTCCGCACCAAATAAAGCACGATAAAACTTCAATCTTGATATCAACATTTGTGAATTTTTCTTTAAAAGCGCCGGTGCCTCAGAAATAAAAGAAGGATCTAATTCCATTAAATCAGTACTGCTGGATATGGCTCCAATACCACCCGCTAAATCATGGGCAATTTTAACAACAATAGCTTCAGAGAGTATCATTTTTTCATCCTTGTTCGCAATGTGATTCCTATTTTTTCAACAGAGTCAATCCAAACAGCATTCACAGATTCAAAACATTGTCTTTTCTGTTCAATAATATCTTTAAATAACACAGACTGCATTCCCAGTAACGGGTGTTTATCGGAACGTAACAATGTTTTTCCGGGAATATACACAAAAATTTTCTTATTTGTTTTGATATTTTTTAAATAAGTTGTTAAATCCTGTTCCAAGTGTCCGTGGACTTGTCCAATAATCAAAATGGCCTTTGTTTGACGGTCTTGAATTAATCCTTCTACTAAAGGAATAAAATCTGTGGCAATCAAATGGTCTGTTCCCAATGTAATGCATTTAGAAAACCCCAAACGATATTCTTTTAATTGTTGAACAGCTTCAAAAATTAAAGAACCAGATCTACCGATAACCGCAATATTTCCTTTCATAAATAAATGAGTGGGTAAAGAACCAACCAAAACTTCATCCACACATAAGATACCATTAGACGAGGGACCAATTAACAACACGTTATTTTTATGTGCTAATTCACACATCTTCAAAGCATCATGCATCGGTATATGTTCTGTTGTACAAATAATGACAGGAATCTTGGATTTTATGGCCTCTGTCACATCCTTTAAAGCATGGGCCGGCGTTGAAAAAACAACACTGATTTTTGGGTGATATTTACGAACAGCTTGCGACACTTTTTGAAAAATAGGGATACCCACAAGATTTTTGTGTCGTGTTTGATTACTAATTCCCGCCACAACATTTGTGCCATAGGTCAATGATTCTTGTAATTGTTTGAGGCCCATTTCACTGGTGATACCTTGAAAAAGCACAGGAGTTTTACGATTCGGAAAATTAAACATTAATGTTTCTCCTTTACAGCATGGGCTAATTCTAAAACAGAAGCATTTAATTTATTCATAATACGAAATTTTACAATGGATTTTTCTAATATTTTTTTTGCCGTGTCGGGATTTAATCCCACCAAACGCACAACAACCGGAATTCCCATAGGGATTTCTGTGGCCGCATTTAATAATCCTTTGGCAATGTCTTCACAATCCGTATTTCCACCAAAAATATTAACCAAAATAGCATCCACATTTGGTTCAGCTAAAGCCAAACGCATAGCTGTCGCAATAGATTTTATCGTCGGGGCAGTTCCTAAATCCAATAAACAAGCCGGGGTCATTTGATGTTTTTGTAGTAAATCTAAGGTTGCTAAGCCCAATCCGATACCATTTACCAAACAGGCAATATTTCCCCCCATATTAGTATAACGAAAAGAATTTTTTTTAGCCAAAGCTTCTCGTTCATGGCCCAGTTTAATTTCACGACACGCTACAATTTCCGGAAAACGGAACAAGGCATCCGGATCAAAAATCAAACGAGCATTGATAATCGTTAAAAATGATTTCTTTTGAATCACGGGACTCAATTCAATTGCCATTAATTGATATTTTTGAAATAACCTAAATGTCCTATGAAGCATTGTGATAAAATCTTTTTTTAATCGGGCAGAATGGATATGTAATTTGGAACAAATTTTTTGTTCATCGATTTTTGTTAATTCAAAGTTTTTTAAATAAATGGAAAAAATTTCCTGTTGAGCATTACGAATTGAAAAAGTAATACCAATATGTTCAAAATCCACCCGTATTACAATACTGAAAAGTTCGGTTTCATCAATTGCTTCTTCAATATAAATCCTCTGAATAAAAACGGGGGCTCGTCCTGTTGAATTATAAAGAGTTTGTCCAAAAATTTGATTGGATTTTTGTTCTACTTCTTGAACGGAATGGGCCAGATACTTATCTTTTAATTCTTCTGAAGCATAGGGTGAAACCGATGACATAACCTGTGGTTTCATCCAAAAATTTTCACCACCGATTCTAAGGGTAATTTCACGTGCTTCCTCCGGGGTATAGGCAACTTCCCCCTTCAACACAGGAAGTCCGTGCTGTTTTAAAATTTGTTTAACATAATACTCATGCAGTTCCATCTATTCCCCTTTATCTTTTTATATTCTAATCATTGATTAAAAGGGTGTCAAGAATTATTTCTTGAGTTCTTTAATTTTTTGCCATAAGGATTTATCCGCTTCTTTTTTGACTAAAGGCATTAAAAAACGAGATAATTCTTTTTCTATTTCCCCCATATCATCATACGTTTTTACTTGACCGTTTTGAATAAAGGAAACATGACCTGTTTCTTCGGATACCACAAGGCATAGGGCGTCGGAGACCTCCGTTAAACCAATAGCCGCCCTGTGTCGTGTGCCATATTGCCAAGTCAAATTCACATCTTTTGTCAGGGGAAGAATGCTCCCCGCTGAGACAATACGATTTCCTTTAATAATTACCGCTCCATCATGTAATGGCGTATTAATAAAAAATAAATTAATCAATAATTCACCGGATAAAAGAGCATCAATTTTTACTCCCCCTGTGGTATTGGCATTGACGGGTTCTTGATGTTCAAAAACCAATAAAGCCCCCGTTTTTGTTTTACGCCAATATGTAATTGTTTGTAACAACATTTCAGATAGTTGGTTGGTGATTATTTTTTTCTTTCCGAGAGGAGATAAAGACACGTGATTTCCTAAACGTGCCATCAAACGACGTAATTCCGGTTGAAACAATACAACACCGGATACTATCAATAATAAGATCATGTTTTTGAGCATAGCCCCCAGAATACGTAAATGGAAAAATGAACAACATTCAGCCAACATCCAAATCGCAAATAAAAAAACAACAATGCCTTTAACTGTTTTTTCCGCAGGGGAATTTTTAATTACTTTAAAATACAAAAATGATAATAGCAGGATAATAATTAAAATTTGAACCAACAAACTGGCCCATGACAATTCAAATGTTCCCAATAAATTTTGTAAATAATTTCGTAAATTTTCTATCATTTTACATACTCCAAGCATGGAGAATAGAGAAAAAGTTAAATAATGTCAAGAAAAGAACTTGCAAAAATGAAAAAAATATGCTTATATAACAGCACGATTTTTATCGTATTTTACACATTGATGAAAGGAAATAAGATGTCTGTAAAAGTTGCTATTAATGGTTTTGGTCGTATCGGCCGTTTAGTGTTCCAAGCAATTACGGAACAAGGATTACTCGGTAAAGGGATTGATGTTGTGGCGGTTGTGGATATGGCCACAGATGCCAAATATTTTGCCTATCAATTGAAATATGATTCAGTTCATGGTAAAATGAAAGCCGATATCACCACAAAGAAATCTGATGCTTCTTTGGAAGCCGATGATATTTTGGTCGTAAACGGCAATGAAATCAAATGCTTAATGGCTCAAAAAGATTTGGCCGCTATGCCTTGGAAAGACCTGAATATTGACTATGTGATTGAATCAACGGGTTTATTCACACAATCTGAAAAAGCACAAGGTCACTTAACTGCGGGTGCAAAGCGTGTTGTGATTTCTGCCCCGGGTAAAGGGGATGTCAAGACAATGGTGTTTGGTGTGAATGAAAATGAATTTGATCCATCCAAACACACAATCGTATCCAACGCTTCTTGCACAACAAACTGTTTGGCCCCAGTGGTTCATGTTTTGTTAAAGGAAGGTATTGGTGTTGAAAATGGTTTAATGACCACAATTCACTCATACACAGCAACCCAAAAAACCGTTGATGGCCCATCTAAAAAAGATTGGCGTGGTGGACGTGCGGCGGCTTGCAACATTATTCCATCTACAACCGGTGCTGCTAAGGCCGTGGGTGAAGTGTTGCCTTCTGTTAAGGGAAAATTGACAGGTATGTCTTTCCGTGTTCCCACACCGGATGTTTCCGTTGTGGATTTAACATTTAATGCGGCCCGTGATACCAGTATTGAAGAAATTGATGCTTTATTAAAGAAAGCAAGTGAAACATACTTGAAAGGTACTTTGGGATATACAGATGAAGAATTGGTTTCCACAGACTTCATCAATGATTCTCATGCCAGTATCTATGATTCAAAGGCCACTTTACAAAACAACTTGAAGGGCGAAAAACGCTTATTCAAGATTGTGTCTTGGTATGATAATGAATGGGGTTATTCAAATGCTTTAGTCCGTATGGTGAAACATATGGCCACTAAAGATGGTTTGATGTAATCAACATTAATCAGGAAAAACGCCCCCATTTCAGGGGGTGTTTTTTTTAGGTTTGCAACCACAATAATTTTGACGATATAAATTTAATTCTTTTGATAAATGCTCGGTGCGTTCCAAACGACCTTTTTTACGCCAATTTTCCGAATCGTATAAAATACCTTCTTCAGATTGAACCTTTAGCCCAACACGTGTTACTTGATCAAAATCTTTAAAACGAGAAATACCCAGAACAGAAGATATCTTTGTAAATCCATGTTCTTTCGCATATTGAGCGGTTCGTTTTAACCTTAAATAAAAGCATTTTTCACACCTTTTACCTTTTTCCGGTTCATTTTCTAATCCCTGTGTGATTTTTTTCCATAATTCCGGTTGATATTCCAATTCAATAAAAGGAACATGAAACAAATCACAAATACGTTTATTTTCGGCTAAACGCTTTTGATATTCTGTCAATGGTTGAATGTTCGGATTATAAAACAAAACGGTAAAATTTTGTTGCGTTTTCACCAAATACTCTATTACCCCCACAGAGCAGGGGGCACAACAAGAAAGTAATAATAAATTATCTTGAGCAGAATCAATCATTTTCTCTATAATTATATCAAAAAAACTCAGTTTTGTAAAGAATAGAGGGCGGTGTTTTATTTTTATCTTGACATTTATAACGGTGTTATGTACCTTTATTGTGTAGCAGGTTGGTGTCTGCTATGAGGATTGATACCCTCTAATGGTTTTTGGAAACACCTTCCAAAGTAAAAACTCCTTCTGGTCATTTGACTGGAAGGTGGCAAAATAACCTTTCGGGCAATATGCCGCACTATTTCCATTAATAGGTATCAACTTCCAGTCGCCTGTTCTCACCGCAGGCGCAATTGATTGTTTATTAATGAAAGGAAACAAAATGAAAAAAGCAGTCTTATTAACAACAGTAGTGGTCAGTTTATGTTCTACTCAAGTTTTCTCAATGGAATTCAACCCATACGCAGAAATAAAACTATCGAATAATTCTCAAAGAGTAGAAAGCCAAGACAAAACTGATATTATAACAGTAAAATTTAAAGACACATCTGTTTTTGGCGGTTCTATTGCAGGGGGTATAAAAACAGAGTTATTAAGATTTGAATTGGAGGGTTTTTACAATAATAAAGCTAAAGATAACTGGGATGTATTGAGTTTGAATGTTCTTAGTTTACCCATTGAAACAGAATCTAAAGGTTTTTTCTTAAATGGTTATGTTGATATTCCATTGCCGGATTTAAAAAAATTAAAACCCTTTATCGGTGTTGGTGTGGGTTATAGTTGGTTAAAACAAACTTTAGATGTTTCATCATTAGGAGAAGGAAAAGCATCAGCAAAGGATAAAGATTTATCTTGGAATGTTGGTTTCGGAATTGGTTATGAATTGAATAAAAACTTAGATTTAAGTTTCGGATATAGATATGAAAACTTGGGAAAAATCAAAGATGAGGATTTAACAACCGAAGTGATTAATAACAAGATATCTCTTGGAATAAGGTATAATTTC
>JAZUJZ010000079.1:0-6410 GCA_045643025.1 Alphaproteobacteria bacterium | reverse complement strand
TTCTTTGGCATTGTGTTTGGAATCATAAATGATATTATTTGTCCATGAAATCCACACTTTTTTACCTGATTTAGTTGTTAATTCTGTTTCATGCTCCGTATAGAGTTGTGGGGCAAAAAAGAGTCGTTGAATAATTCCGATATGAAATTGTGAATTTATTTTCACTTTATCCAATAAAAGACCATGTATATTCTGACCAATTAATTGTTTTGCAGAATATCCGACAAGGTCTTGGAAATTTTTATCGGTATATAAAATTTTGCCTTGTCTATCTAAATGAAGGGTGACACTCTTTTTGACTCCGTTTAATAGGGGGCCCAATGGATTTTTTTGCTGTTGATAAAAAGTGTTGAGTTCGTTTAAGTGAGAAGCGTTTTCTTCAATCAGGGTATTCATACGCCTTTGAATTTGTCTGAATTGACGTGTCATGAGTATATAGACAATCACCAACAAGATGACAAACAGTAAAAAAATGATTTCAATTTGATTCATTTCGTCCCCTTTTTTGTCAAGAATAAACTTTTTTATTTTAACTTGCAAGTAAAAAACGCTTTTTCTTGACTTTTTTTGTAAAATCGGGCATATTTATAATATGTCAAATCAATCAAAAATCTTGGATGTTATTGATAGTCCCTATAAAGAAGGGTTTGAAACGGCTGTTTCGACCGAATATGCACCTAAAGGACTGTCCGAAGAAGTTATTCGTTTTATTTCTAAAAAGAAAAATGAACCCGATTGGTTATTAGATTTTCGTTTAAAAGCGTATAAACATTGGTTGACTTTATCAGAACCACATTGGTTTAAGGGAAATTATTCCCCAATTGATTATCAAAATATCTACTATTATTCTGCCCCCCATAAAGTCTCCCCAAAAACATTAGATGAAATAGATCCGGAAATTTTAAAGACCTATGAAAAACTGGGGATTCCTTTAACAGAACAAAAACAATTAGCCGGGGTGGCGGTTGATGCAATTTTTGACAGCACATCCATTACAACAACCTATTCCAAAGAATTGGAAAAACGGGGAATATTGTTTTGTTCATTTGGTGAAGCTGTTAAAAAATATCCCGATATTGTTCGACAATATTTGGGCAGTGTTGTTCCGTATACGGATAATTTTTTTGCCTGTTTGAACAGTGCTGTCTTTTCGGATGGCTCATTTGTTTATATTCCGAAAGGTGTTCAGTGTCCAATGGAATTATCCAGTTATTTTCGTATTAATGCAAAAAAAGCCGGTCAATTTGAACGTACCCTCATTATTGCAGATGAATCTGCCAGTCTCAGTTATTTGGAAGGATGTACAGCTCCCCAACGTGATGAGAATCAATTACATGCTGCAATTGTTGAAATTGTGGCCAAAAAACAGTCAAATGTAAAATACTCAACAGTACAAAATTGGTATCCGGGTGATAAAAACGGTAAAGGTGGAATCTATAATTTTGTGACAAAAAGGGGATTGGTGTTGGAAAATGCCGTTCTTTCTTGGACACAGGTTGAAACAGGGTCTGCAATTACTTGGAAATATCCGGGTTGTATCTTAAAGGGGGATAATTCGGTGGGAGAATTTTATTCTGTCGCTCTGACAAACAATTATCAACAGGCAGATACAGGAACCAAAATGATTCACCTGGGAAAAAATACTTCATCTACCATTATTTCAAAGGGCATTTCGGCAGGGTATTCTTCTAATACATATCGTGGGTTGGTAAAAATGGCTCCTATGGCTGAAAATGCCAAAAATATCAGTAAGTGTGACAGTTTGTTAATTGGGGATAAATGCGGGGCTCATACCATTCCGGTAATGGAGTCAGCGAATACAACCGCCATTATTGAACATGAAGCAACCACCAGTAAAATTAGTGAAGAACAACTCTTTTATGCTATGCAAAGGGGGTTGTCTTCTGAGGAAGCCGTTGGCTTGATTGTAAATGGTTTTTGTCGTGAAGTGATGCAACGTTTGCCGTTAGAGTTTGCAATTGAGGCACAAAAGCTGATTGCTATTCAGTTGGAAGGAACAGTAGGATAATGTTAGAAATTAAAAATTTATCAGTTAAGGTTGGTGAAAAACAAATTTTAAATCATCTGGATTTAACGATTGAATCGGGAGAGGTTCATGCAATTATGGGACCAAACGGTTGTGGAAAAAGTACTTTATCTGCTGTCATTGCTGGAAATCCCGCCTATAAGGTCTTGGATGGAAAAATTATTTTTAAGGGGAAAGACCTGTTAAAAATGTCACCGGATGAACGGGCAAATTCTGGAATCTTTTTAGCTTTTCAACACCCTGTGGAATTAGATGGGGTTGGGTTGGCACAATTTCTGAAAACTGCCTTAAATTCAAAACGTCATTTTTTGAATAAAGAACCTTTAGATGCTGTTCAATTTATGAAATATATGAATTTACGTGCTCAAGCATTGGGTATTCGGCCCGAAATGCTAATACGATCCGTCAATGTGGGGTTTTCCGGTGGAGAAAAAAAACGTTTGGAAACTTTCCAAATGGCAATGTTGGAACCGGATTTATGTATTTTAGATGAAATGGATTCCGGTTTGGATGTAGATGCATTAAAAATTGTTGGTAAAGCCATTGCTGTGATGCGTGAAAAACACCGGAGTTTTATGATTATTACACATCATGATGATTTGTTGCAATATGTTCCACCAGATAAAGTGTCTATTATGAAGAACGGGCAAGTTATTTTAACGGGTGGTCCAGAGATGGTTCGTGAAGTTGAGGAAAAAGGTTATGATAAATTCTAATTTTTTTGTTATTCAAGAGCAAAAAAATGTGGTTGTTGAACAAAAAGATACAATTCACTGGCTTTTTGATGTGCAAAAAGATGGTAATTTGAAGAGATCTTTTTTACAATTTAAGCAGGATTTAGATGTGTGTGTGGTGTTGTCTGATGGACGGGCAAAATGCCAAATTAATTGTGCTTATTTAGTTAATAAAAACAATAAGATAAATATAAATATTAAAGTATTACATAAATCAAAAAATACCTGTTCAAAGCAACAAATAAAGGGTATTGTAACCGATTCGGCCAATGTATTTTTTAATGGCCTTATTGAAATTCCAAAAGAGAGCCAAAAATGTGATGGACAGCAAAATCATCGTGGCATTGTATTATCACCGCAAGCCAAAATTTCGGCTGTTCCTCAACTGGAGATTTGGGCAGATGATGTTCAGTGTGCCCATGGTTCAGCGATTGGTCCTTTAGATGTGAATCAGTTATTCTATCTGCAAACACGGGGAATTGAAAAACGTGTGGCCTATCAATTATTACTGCAATCTTTTTTGGCGGGCTTGATGCCTTCTGAATTTAATTCCTATATTCAAAAATGGATGGACGAAAATGTATAAAAAAGATTTTCCTATTTTTCAGAATGACGTGATTTATTTGGATTCAGCGGCCTCTGCCCAAAAACCCAAGTGTGTTATTGAGGCAGTGGCTGAGTTTTATACCCGTTTTTATTCTAATGTGCATCGGGGAACCTGTGCTTTATCTAATACAGCCACACAAATGTATGAAAATGCCCGGCAAAGAGTTGCTGATTTTATAGGGGCTGAAGCTTCTGAAATAATTTTTACAAAAGGGGCAACAGAATCTGTTAACTTATTAGCAAATAGTTATACACAAACTTTGCAAAAAGGTGATGAAGTTTTGGTATGTATTTCAGAACACCATGCGAATTTTGTTCCATGGCAGCAAGCATGTTTGAAAACCGGGGCACAGTTTAAGGTTTTTAATATCTTGGATGATGGGCGTATTGATTTAGAAGATTTTCAAAAAAAACTGACTGCCAATACAAAATTGGTCGCTGTTGCAGGAATGAGTAATGTATTGGGTGTATTGAATCCTATTGATAGAATTATCCAATTATCTCATCAAAAAGGAGCAGAGGTTGTTGTGGATGCCGCCCAAAGCATTTGTCATCATCCTGTAGATGTTAAAAAGTTGGGTTGTGATTATCTTGTGTTTTCCGGACATAAAATATATGCTCCAACAGGAATTGGGGTTTTGTATGGAAATAAAATTTCTTTGGAAAAAATAAAACCTTATCAATTTGGTGGGGATATGATTGATCGGGTCAGTATTGATGCCACTACTTTTGCCCCATTACCAGCCCGATTAGAAGCAGGGACTCCACCCATTGCTGAAGCCATTGGTTTATCTCGGGCCTTGGATTATATCACTCAAGTTGGTTGGAAGCAGATAGGAGAATCAGAACGAGATTTGTTTTCTTATTTAATTAATAAATTAAAACAAATTCAGGAAATTCAGTTCATTGGAAATCCGGATTTAAAATCGGGATTGGTGGCATTTAATATTCAAGGGATTCATCCTAATGATTTAGCTATGATTTTAGCAAAACAAAATGTTTGTGTGCGTGTCGGACACCATTGTGCGATGCCTTTACACACTCGTTTTGATTTGTCGGCTTCTATTCGTGTATCTTTGGGGATGTATAATACACAAACAGATGTAGATGCCTTTATTATGGCCTTACAAAAAAGTATGAGGTTTTTCAAATGACAGAACAAACAACAGACAAGACTGTTTTACCGGATCCCATTGAAATTGATTGCACGGCGGTGGCGGGAAAACCTTTGGATGCAGATGTCGTAAAGGCAACCCACGAAGATATCATTGGGGCATTAAAATCTGTTCAAGATCCGGAAATAATGATTAATGTTTTTGATTTAGGGTTGATTTATAATATCAATCAGAAAGAAAATGGTGATGTTGATATTGATATGACATTGACTTCTCCCACTTGTCCGATGGGGGCTGAAATGGTGCAAATGGCTGCTCATGCTGTAGCATCTGTCGTCGGGGTAGGCCGAGTTAAAGTTTCTTTAACCTTTGATCCACCTTGGTCAATGGATAGATTATCCGATGAAATCAAATTAATGATGAATCTTTGAATTAAATTCTTTGATATAATCAGGCGGATTGGTATATGCATCATCCTCTGGAGTATTTGGTTTTTTCTCTTTTTTCGGGGGAGACATGGCTAAAACAAGATTGACAATTTGTTGATTCAGGTCTTTGTTTTTGATACGTAAATAGGCATTGACTAATTCTATCACATCTTTTCTAAACCAATCTTCCATATTCACATCAGGTAAATCTTGGGCACAATGCAAGGGAGATTTTATATTACGAGGACTCTTATTCATTGTTGTTTGGTCTAAATTTTGATAAAAATAATCAATATTAACACCCAACACCTGTGCAAGATCCCATAAACGACTGGCACCAATGCGATTCAGACCCTTTTCATATTTTTGAACTTGTTGAAAAGTAATTCCTAATTCTTCGGCTAAACGTTCTTGACTCATGTGTAAAATGGTGCGACGTAAATGCACACGTTTTCCAACGTGTAAGTCAATGGGATTAGGGGTCCCATCTGCTAAACGTCCACGTATAAGTCCGGATATCTTTTTTTTCATAATTCCTCCTCAAATACAACTATTACGATTATTCTACATAAACAAATATGTTTTGTCAATAATAAATAAGTATGTGCTTTATCTGTTTTTATGATAATAAATCATTGACTTTTATTGTAAATCATGTTAAACTAATCCATATATTTTTATAAGGGTGGGTTTATCATGACTTCAATTTCCAATAAAGAACTTTCACAAACAACCGTTGACTCACAGGATGCACGTGAAATGTTATCCGAATTAATTGAACAAGGTAAAGAACGGGGATTTTTGACCGTTGAACGTTTACGTAAAATTATTCCTATGGATGCTCAGACAGAGGAAAAATGGGAGCATTTGGTTTCGGCTTTAACCGAAATGGGAATTAATTTGGTGGATAGTACTGATGATATTACGGATGTAGTGGATAAACCCTCAGAGGTACGTGAGGAAGAATCCAATATGGAAGAAACCGTCAAAGAAGACACTGTTGTTTCTATGGTGGCCATTAAAGATCCCGTCCGCATGTATTTAAAGGAAATGGGTGCTGTGGATTTATTATCTCGTGAGGGCGAAATTTCAATTGCAAAACGAATCGCTGCGGGATTTAGTGTGATGATAGATGGATTGGCAGAGTCAGCCCTGACGGCTGAGTTGTTATCTAAGTGGCATACAGACCTCTCAGAAGGACGTATTTTATTACGAGAAGTCATTGATTTGGAAACGGCTATGGAAAATTTACCCAAAGATAAAGCCAATGGTTTAGAAATGCCCAAAATAACAGAAACAGAATCGGATGAAGATGCTGCGGAAGATATAGATGCTGATGATTCTGAGGATGCCGAGGAAGATGAGGGAATCTTGTCATTGGATCAAATGGAAATTACACTGCTTCCGTATACGTTAGATCTGTTATATCAAATTGAATTAGAATTTAAAAAATTCTTAAAATTTCAATCTGAATATCTTG
>JAZUJZ010000078.1:0-1751 GCA_045643025.1 Alphaproteobacteria bacterium | reverse complement strand
ACCTGTTTTGCGATAGGACGAATATGAACTTGCTTGTACTTGCGTAAATGACGAGAAAGACCAAATTTAAAAGATAATAATCCTAAAAGTTCTGGGTTTAAATAAGTTGAAAATATCAATTTGTGTGCTTCAGGTTGATTTTTTAAGCTTTGGTCTACTCTGTTCAAAACTTGGCAAAAATCATTGATTTTTTGTTCTGTATTACGGCTGCGCATAATAGAATGATTTCCCGTTCTATACAGGTATGTGATATCAGGACTTAAAACACAACTCTGTGCTTTTGCAAAAACTTCCAAAGTGAAAGCGGTATCTTCGTAATAAACTTTTGGTAAAAAACGAATATTCCCAATTACCTCTTTTTTAAATAACTTATTCCACACAGTAACCGGTGTTTTGGCGGGTCTTTGTCCAAAGCAATAGATAGGTTTTGATTCTACAGAAAAAGCACCTGTTAATGCTTTTTCATCTTTCATAGAAGGATTTGCAACTTGTTTGTATTTAGCACACACAATATCAGCATTTGTTTGGCGGGCTATTTGCATCAAGTGGGACAAAGCTTTATGATGCAGGACATCATCGCTATCCATAAAAAAAATGTATGGACCTGAGGCTAAATCAAGCCCCACATTTCGAGCATTTCCGACACCATAAGATTCTGTTGTTTTGATTTTTATGCGTTTGTCTTTTTTGGCATATTCTTTTAAGATTTGCCCCGAATTATCACTGCTTCCGTCATTTACACAAATAATTTCAATATTTTGAAAGGTTTGGCGTTGAATAGAGGTTAAACATTCCGCTAAAAATTTGGCTGAATTATGAACAGGAACAATAACAGAAATATCAGGCTTCATAATAATCTCCACTTGTAATGTTATATAAATTAAATTCTTTTGTCAATCAGGTAGAATAAAAGTCAATGTTAACAAATGACCGACAATTCATTTTAACCCATTTAATCATGTTGGTGGGTGGTTAAAGGTAAACGTGTTAAACGTTCTTTGGGATCGTCCAAAACAATCCTTTTGGGGCGAACGTCTTGATGAATGAGTTGCATGGGTTTGTTGGGATTATGGTATTTAATATCGGGAATTTCAAAATATCCCCCACGGAAAGAATCAAAGGGATACCACACTGTAATATGTCCCATGCCGCGTGGCTCTTTTTCTGGGGCAAATTCGGTATAAATGGGTTTCCCAATAGTCTTTAATTGGACGGCATTTTCGTATGTTTTTTGAATCGTATGAAATACTTGACGCATGGCATGGGGCCAATCAACAGATGAAAAGCCATCTTCGCAATACTTTGGATTTTCGACAATATGACGAAAAGAAGGACCACAGGATATACCGCACAAACTGGCAATATGCTTGATATAATCCGGATCTTCGGGCAGAGCATTGATTCTCCCTGTTGTGGGCAAATTGAGCGAAATTTCATCCCCCGGCCGAGTTTGATTATCTAAATGATAGGGGGCCAAAAGTAAACTATAACGTGTTGAATCCGCTTCAATCGTGGGGATAATACGTTGTGTTTGAACGGCTTTTTCAAGGGGATCTAAAGATATGCGACGAAGGGGTGTTGTGGGAAATAATAGATCAAAGAGTCCCCCCGGCCATCGAATGGTCATAATTTTAGAGATGGCCGCTTGATAGGCAAATGTTTCTTTATTGGCCAAAGCCATTTGAACACGAAAAACGACAGGGCGACCTTGCATAGCGGCTGTACATCCCGTGGGATCATCATCCGTGTGA
>JAZUJZ010000077.1:0-6925 GCA_045643025.1 Alphaproteobacteria bacterium | reverse complement strand
GTTATATGTTTCTGTGCATCAAGATGTGCTTGTCTTTCTTGGGCCAATTTCCGTAACCCTTTAGAAGAACATCCACTCAAAACGGCCTTGATATTCGTTTTTGTCAAAACCTTACTATCCAACATGGTCGATAACAACTCGACATCCACAACGTCTTGTGTTTTATTTTTCCAAACAACCTCACCCTCTTTATTCAGTTTCATCATAGATAAAACATGGGGGAACTCTTTAACCAATTTTTGTTGTTCGGCCGTTAGTTGTAATCTTTGAGTTTTATTATCCGCCACTTTTTGGATTGTACTTGCCAAAGCATCGGTTTGTGTTTTAACCTTTGCCCCTCCTGTCTGTTCAATTTCAGACAGTGTTTCAGTACTCACCGCCCCGGTCTGTTGTAATTCCGCTTTTGCCTTACCGACTAATTGATCAGAGGAAGCCGCCTGCGGTTGAGCTGGTGCAGGAGAAACCGGTGTTTTAGCAGATGTTTGTCCTTTTGATTGAATAGCGACTGTTTTTTGATGCATTGTATCACCATCATTGATGATATTATCAATTATTCTGGCATTATCTGCATCCTCTTTTGTCACCACCAAATCATTCAAATCTCCCACCCGTTTATCTGCCGGTGTTTGATAGTATTCTTGAGTCAATTCCATCATGGCCTGACGATCACCATCGGAGGTTTTTTCATCTGCCAAACGAGCAACAACCTCATCGGCTCTCAAACCACCCTTATCTAACGTCCCCAAATCACGAATTGTATCCGGAGTTCCTTGTTGTCCTTCTTGCTGTTTGACAGGTGGAACAGGCGGTTGATTTCCGGAACCAGCATCAGCAGTTTGTTGAGGTAGTTCTTGTTCATTTTTTGGTTGAACAACTGTTTTTGGTGGAATATCCTCTGTTTTTTGAACTGTTTCAGTTTTCCCCGGCACCTGCTGTACTTCAGGTTGAACGGGTGCCACCGTTTCAACGGGAGTTTCGGGTGCTACAGTCGGCTGTGTTTCAACAGGTGTTTGAGAAACAGCCGGTTGAACAACAGGAGATACCGTTTCAACGGGAGTTTGAACCTTTGTGGTCTTGGGTAAATCAATTTCTTGAGGTTTTAATTTTCCCTCTTTAATGGCTAGTAATTGTTGACGTAAGGCCATATTTTCTGCCTCCAACGCCTCATTCTTTGCCAACGCTTCATCTAAACGTGCTTGTATAGATTGAACTTGAGCAGCCAATTCATTGATTTTAGCCATCAATTGAGCCATCATATCTTCAGGAACTTGAGGAGATGGTCCCGTTTGACCGACAGTCTTGGTATTTTCATCAGATATCTGCCATCCAAACATATATTTCATCATTGTATCGGGAGTATAAGGACCTTTATAATCCTTCGGATAAATACCAGCAAACAAACCGGCATTTTCCTTATCCAAGGACACATTTGCCATACATGCTTTTAAACGTTTCAAATCATCCGGATGATCCGCAAAATAATGACGATTCAACTCGGCCAAGGCCTTTGGATCATCATTTCCTTTTCCGGAACCGAAAAGACCTTGTTCCCGCAGTTTCAAGAACAACTCAGGATCTTTGTGTGCCATTTTCATTAAAAGCTGCTTAATGCATCTTTCACGATTGGCCCGTTCTTCGGCAGTTTCCGGTCCGATTTTACCTGTCGGTGGAACTTTACCTTTAGGATTATCCCGTCCCAAAGTGTCCAAATATCCAATCAACCAATTACCAAAGAAGGCAAAAGATTGATACAACATTTCCTCACCAAAGGCCTCAGGAGAATCAAATGACTTATTAAAGACAGCATCTGTAAATCCGTTTAAGGCATCATAGAAAGGATGTTTTTTATCCTTATCCTTGTCCTTATCCTCTCCATCACCAGAAGGTCCTTGACCACCCGAAGGATTTTCCGATCCTGTATTTTCGGTCCCATTCTTCCCGGGTGTTCCCTTTCCGGATTTTCCGTTTTGACCATTTTTACCATCCGGAACAATTCCCTCAGGCGCATTTGCCATTTCAGGATTCCATTTTGTTCTTTTCCATAACTTTTCCAATTTATCCATCTCATCACCACTGACACGCCAAATATCTTGACCTTTCAGAGTGGGATTGGCTCCTTTTTCATTGGATTCCATATCTTCTTTGGCCTTAACAATATCAAATTTGATACCGTGTTCCTTTAGATATTGACGGGCGGCCTCTTTATCCGTATCCGATAAATTATTCGGATTGAAATACCACTGTCTGGGTTTCATAGAGAGTGATCTTGCATCATTATCCAATCTAAAGGATTTCGTTTTATGACGACACCAATTCTGTTGTAATCCCGGACTGGTCCATTTTTGGATTTCCAAGGGTTTATAATATAACGTTCCATCCCCTGTTTCACAGTATTTCCAAAACTTTTTCAAACGTTTAGCATCTTCATTTCTAAAGGACCATTTTGTAGGATCATCCGCATCTTTATCAGGGTATAATCCATGACTGTTTAATATCTTTTCGGCCCATTCCTGTAAAGCGGGATCTTTCATCCGTCCCACATCAAAGGTATAGACGCCATCTTCCTCTTGCCATTTTTCTTCCAGAGCCGGACTAATCCAATCCGGATTATCCTGAACATCAATAATGGGGGGATGTGGCGGATTAACAGGTGGCTCAACAACACGAGGTTGTGGAGGTATTGGAGGTGAAGGCGGCACATCCGGTTCTACCACTGTGGGTTGCGGTGGTGACGGAGGAGATGGTGGCACAGACGGTGTCACAATCGTTGGATCCGGTTGCGGATTTGTTTTCGGTTTAATCGGCGATACAGACACAGAAGCATCAACTTTTTTCACCACACCATCATCCATCTCATTATTAATTCTATCAGCAAAACTGACCGCTTTTGTTGTTTTAATCCAATCATTAATGTTCTGGGCTTGATAATTGGGTGTTTCCATCCGATTTCTGTATTCTTCACGAATTCTGGATAAAAGATCCAATTCCTCTTCATCTTTGGTATCAATGCCGTCCAAAATTGCACGCACCTCACCCCATTGATGTTGGTCCAATAATGTATTCAAATCACGGAAAGGAATCTCATCCATATCTGCTTCCGAAATCTCCTCTTTTTCTTCGGGTGGAACAGGCGGCTGATCTCCAGCCCCCGTATCAGCAGTTTGTTGAGGGGGTTCTTGTTCATTTTTTGGTGGAACAACTGTTTTTGGTGGAACATCCTCTTTCGTTGGAGGAACAACCGTTTTTTCTTTATTAACAGGTTCTTCAATATCCCATTGAATCAATTCCGGACGCACCGTCATAGGATCGGCCTCGGTTGTTTTGGGATTAATCATAAAATTATCAATACGCTTCATCTCACGAGAACGTCTTAATGTTTCCGGAACATACGGATTTTTCTCCAAATCAGCATAATAATTCAACAACATATTCATGTCACGATTACGGCCGGGTTCGGAAGTTAAGCGTAAATTAATATAGTGTGCCTGGGCCTGAGGATATCCCTTATCTGCTAAATCCTGTAAAGTATTAACAGATTCAACTTTTTTGGGGTGTTTAAACCCACCGGCATACCATGCTAACAATTCAACACTTTCCATCACACGATCCAAGTTGTGATCTTGCATTAATTCTTTGGCGGAAGGAGCATTAAAATCCGTAATAGACGGGGCCTGTTTCATCACATCCAAAAACGCTTTATATTCATCCTCATGTTGCATAATATACCTTTGGATTGGCATTTCTTGTTGTTCAGAAGTCAACCCGGAAACCTCTGCAATTTCATGCAGTTTTTTTGCAAAGGCCTGAACCTTTTCATCCGCAATCATTTCTTGAAATTGAGACATCGTCGTATTATTCAAATGAATTTCCATTGTTTTTTCCTTTTCAGCTGTTGTTTTTTCGGCAGTATCTGCAACCGGTGGCACATTGGTTATATCTTCTTCGGTTGATTCTTTCTGTTCGGCTTCCTTTGATTCAGCCGGATTTTTTAAGAAATCACGTAATCTTTGAACATCATTTGCTTCCACAATGACACGAAAATTATTTTGACCACCCGTTTTAGGTTCATTGGGCCGTGGTTGTTGGGCCGAAATACCGGCATCTGCCAAAGCTTTGACAATTTCATCACCATTTCCACGTCCATACATATCATATTCTAAACGTCCTTTACCATCCAAAATCCAAGAATCCACCGATTTCCAATAATTGTCTGTAAAGGATTCTTTTTTTAAACGTGCATTATCTTCAAATTTTAAACGCCTGTCCAAACGATCCATTAAATCAGTAAAACCATTTTCTTTGGCTCTTTTCCATTCAGTGCGCCATATATTATGTTTAGACTTATATTCTTGCATATTTGAACGATTAGTGGCTCTTTCCCATTGTTCAATATACGATAAAATTTGGTCTTGCTTTTGCAACATCTCAGGTGATAAAACATCTTTTTCTTTCCACCCATATTCATCCATCAATCTTCCCGTCAAGGCCTCAGGTGTTTGAGAAATAAGATTTGTATGCCCGAAAAACGCCTTTACCAAGGCGATATTCCTTGTTTGTAATGCTCTTTCTAATAATTGGTCAAACTGTCCCTCTGTCCCTAATTTTTCCAAAATCTCACCATTTGAAACATTTAGTAACGCTTCGACTTCAGAAACTTTTTCATCTTGAATGAGTTGTAATAAATCTTCATAGTTTAATTCAGACATATCTTCCTCCGTAAAAAAACCGGGTCCTAATAGACCCAGTTTATCAGAAAAAGTTATTTTGTCAATATAAAAAGTAGCAAAACACCAATTTTTTACAGATTAAATCCTTTTTCTTGTGCTTTGATGAGAATTTGCACCCGATTCTGCACACCAAAAGCACGTAACAAAGCACTGATATGCATTTTTATTGTAGGTTCGGCAACCCCTAGCACATTGGCAATTTGCTTATTAGAATATCCCTTTGCCAATTCTTTCAGGACAGCCACCTGTCGATTAGACAGGAATTGACCATTTCCCACAGCATAATCAGAACGGTTATAAGGTATATTTGTCATTGTTTATCCTTTTTTATACTTCCCCAAGTTCTTGTTTGATTTTTTCTAAAGTTTCCTCTTTATGCTGAATACGCTTTGTAATCAAATCATAAATAACTGTTTTCTGATGATTTTTGGCAAAATCTTGAATCATATACAGAACTTGTAATTTTTGTTTTTTTGTTTCAAAAATAAACTTTTTCATATCTATCGGAAATTCATCCCAAACACCACGAATTTCTTTTTTCAACAAATCTTTTTCTTCCTGAGTTAAATGCTGATTTTGTTGTTGTATTTTCATTATGACCTCCTTTTATATTGTTTGAAAACATTGTAAAAATGTGGAGAATATCCCCTCTTGTCAAGGGTCAACGAAAGAAAACAGCAACTGATATGTAAAATTAAACTTTTTTATGCTTGATATGTTTTTTCTTAGAAGCAGAATGACTTTTTTTCTTTAATCCGTCAAAATGAGTAATCTTAACCAAGCGAATACGACGAGCATCCACCTCAATAATTTGAAATTTAAGCCCACTGGAATGTGTAATCACCTCTCCTTTACAAGGTAAACGTCCGGCGGTATAAAACACCAACCCACCGACTGTATCTATTTCGGCCTCTTGATCTTCAAGTGTCATAAAGTGCCCGATTTTCTTTTCCAATTGCGAAATTTCGATACGAGCATCTGCCTCCAACACCTTTGGAGATAAAAATTTTAATTCAGGTGGAACATCCAACAAATCATGTTCATCCTCAATTTCGCCCACAATTTCTTCCAGTAAATCCTCCAAAGTGATAATTCCAAATGTTCCACCATACTCATCAATGACGACGGACAACTGCACCCCGCCCGATTGCATCTTTCGTAATAAATCTAAAGCACGCATACTGGGAGCCACAAAAAGGACATGTTTATTCATAATCTGATTAATATCCAAAGGACGATTTTGTAACAAAGCACATAATAAATCCTTTGTGTGCAGAACACCGACAATATGATCCAAAGTTTTATCATAAACAGGTAATCGTGTATATTTATCACGGACAATCAATTTTTTAATTTCTTCGGGCTTGGCCGACAAAGAAAGTGCGGAGATTTCCCCCCTCGGCAAAGCCACATCAGAAGCCCTTTTATCCCTTAATTTAAACATATTTTTAAGAAGCAGCATCTCATCTTTATCCACCAAAACATCATCTCCACGTTCTTCACGTTCATCCATAATTTCTTCTATGGTTTCTAATACTTCCTCTTCTTCTGGATGTTTGTTGAATAAGTCTTTAATTTTTTGAAACATTTATCTCTCCATATACGGATTTTTATATCCCATTTTTTTGAGCAATTGAATCTCTTTTTTCTCCATTTTATCCGCTTCTCGATTACTTTGGTGATCATACCCCTGTAAATGCAAAGTTCCATGGGTTAAAAGGTGGGCTAAATGGGACAAAAAAGTTTTACCCATTGATTTAGATTCCCTCTTTAACACCCCATAGGCAATCACAATATCCCCAGCGCACAATCCTTCGTTTTCAAAAGACAAAACGTTGGTCGGTGCATCAATTTGGCGATATTGTTTATTTAATTTATGCACAAAATTATCATTTGCCAAAACAACGGAAATCTCTGCCCGAGAATCCCCCATCCATGCATTTTGTATAATTTTCCGACAAAATGATTGAATTTTAAATGTATGCAAATAAAATCGTTTATCGCGCACCTGGATATCTATTTGCATTGCTTTTCTTTCATATAGGCATTAACGATTTTAGAAACCAATCCATGCCGCACGACATCATGTTCGTCAAACTCAACAAAAGCAATTTCTTCAACCCCGGATAAAATGCGGGTTGCTTCTTTCAAACCAGACTCTACCCCACGGGGTAAATCTGTTTGAGTTAAATCCCCAT
>JAZUJZ010000076.1:0-24708 GCA_045643025.1 Alphaproteobacteria bacterium | reverse complement strand
CTTTGACGGCCAACAATTCTTCACGAATAATCGGCCAAATCTTTTCCCGGTGGGATAGAACATCCAAATATCCTTTAATGAGGCTGGCCAATTCGCCAACTTCTTCATGAATTTTATCTCTTTCCAAACCGGTTAAACGACTGAGTTTCAATTCCAAAATGGCTTTGGCTTGGGCCTCGCTCATCATATAAATGCCGTTTTCCACTTTACGGTCGGGTTCATCAATCAATAAAATGAGGTTTTCCACATCTTTTGCGGCCCAACGTTCGTTCATCAATCTGTCTTTAGCCACTGATGGATCCGGGGCTGTTTTAATCATTTCTACCACTTTATCCAAGTTAGCCACCGCAATGGCGAGTCCCACTAAGACATGGGCTCTGTCACGGGCTTTATTGAGTTCAAAAGCGGTCCGGCGACGCACAACTTCTTCACGGAAATCCAAAAAGGCCCCGATAATTTGTTTAAGGTTCATCAGTTCGGGGCGGCCATTGTTCAGGGCCAACATATTCATTCCGAAACTGGATTGCAGAGGTGTATATTTATAAAGTTGATTTAACACGACATCAGGGAAAGCATCTTTGCGTAATTCAATGACTACGCGTACCCCTTGACGATCGGATTCATCCCGTAAGTCTGTAATGCCGTCAATGACTTTGTCTTTGACCAGTTGGGCAATCTTCATAATCATCTCAGCTTTATTGACTTGATAAGGGATTTCCGTCACAATAATGGCGGTTTTGTCTTTTTTGATTTCTTCAATGGAACCACGACCACGAATGATGACAGAACCACGTCCTGTTAAATAAGCACTGCGTGCCCCACCACGCCCTAAAATGACACCGCCTGTGGGAAAATCGGGGGCAGGAACATAGCCCATTAATTCTTCAACGGTAATGTCGGGATTATCAATTTGCGCCACGCAAGCCCCTAAAACTTCACTCATATTATGGGGAGGCATATTGGTGGCCATACCAACCGCAATACCACCGGAACCGTTAATTAAAATGTTGGGAAATCTGGCCGGTAAGACAGTCGGTTCCTGACAACTTTCATCATAGTTTGGAATAAAATCCACAGTATCTTTATCAATATCCGCCAATAACCAGTGGGCAGATTGGGCGAGTCTTGCCTCGGTATAACGCATAGCGGCGGCCTTATCCCCATCCATAGAACCAAAGTTTCCCTGCGGACTGATCAGAGGCACACGCATGGAAAAGTCTTGTGCCATACGCACCATGGCTTCATAGATGGAACTATCGCCATGGGGGTGATATTTACCCATCACATCCCCGACGATACGGGCAGATTTTCGGAATGGCTTATTGTAATCATAGCCGTTTTCATACATGGAAAATAAAATACGACGATGAACGGGTTTTAATCCGTCTCGAACATCAGGCAGCGCCCGAGCCACAATCACACTCATGGCATAATCCAGATAGGATTTACGCATCTCCTCTTCTATGGGTGTTTGCAGAATATCATTGGCAACGGTGCCGGTCATTAGGGCTGTTTGATTATTCATTTCTTCGGTCATTTTTTCCTCACTCTGATAAGAATTATTTATGATAAAATGACACTAGCATTTTACCCTGGAAAAGGCAAGTAAAAAAGTATGAAAAATCAAATAAAATGGATGGTTTTATCTAAAGTGCATTTTAGATTTAAGTCTTGATAATTGATAGGCATCCGCCACACATTTCAATCGATTCACAATCACAGGTGTTGCTTGAATGGATTTGGTAAAATTTTGCTTCATATTTTCAGAATAATTCACCATGAAATTATAGGATTTTTCAGGATCACGTTCTTCATCTGTAATAGAATCAGGAAAGAAGTGTCGTTGAAAAGCCCGTAGGGCTGCTGCCGGATTATTCGTTTTATAACCGATAGATTGTAATAATTTAATGGGATTATTTTCAGGGTTCAGGGAATGGTTTGTATAGGGCCAAATACCCACACCATTTTCAGCCAACCGTTCCCAAGGGAATGTGATTCCCGGATCGGCTTTACGAACAGGGGAAACATCACTGTGCCCAATCACGTTATGTGGGGGAATATTATGACGTTCCATAATACTTTTACACAGGGGTAACAAAGTGTTCATTGCTGCAACAGAATAGGGTTGGGTTTGTCCGAAATCCGGATTTTCAATTTCAATACCAATGGAATGGGCGTTCATATTATCTTCAAATCCGCCTATACCATTCCACATGGCGTAATCTTTTTCATTTTCGGGTAATTCTTTTCCGTCTTTTTTTAAAAGACTACCGGCATGATAGGCCCGTTTACTTTCATCTACGCATTGCAGCAATGTTCCATCTTTATGAATGACATAGTGAGCACTTAATCCACGGTTATCCAAAATGTCTTCAATGTTTTCTTCAAAAGAACAATGTAATACTAAATGGTCAATTTCAATGGGGTTTCCATTACCTTTATGAACACGTTCATTAAAATGATCAATTCTGTTTTCCGGATCATTGATTAATGGATGTTGGATTATACAGATACCTTGCATAAAGGTATCATCAACAGGCACATTCATTGTGTGATGGAATGAAAAATTTTCAGACATAAACTCCCTTTCGTTAGAATAGGGATATTATAACATAAACCTTAATTTTTGTCAAGTTTTATTTATGTTCGACCATAGATATCCTCATAACGATGGATATCGTTTTCATCTAATGTTTTACCCGTTTGAACCTCAATAAAAATCAGGGGTGTGTTTGTTGGGTTTTCAATGCGATGTTTTTGCCCCTTTTGGATATAAACGGGCGTATCTTGCGGGGCATCAAAGACTTTATCATCTAATGTAATGCGACCGATTCCTTCGGCAATAATCCAATGTTCTGCCCTGAAATCATGGGATTGCAAGGATAATTTTCCCAAGGGATTCACAATAATTCGTTTGACAATAAATTCCGTTCCGACATCTATCACTTCCCACATACCCCAAGGACGTGTTCCTTTTTCACCGATTTTATAAGTAATGGCCATGTTGACTCCTTTTTTGATAAAGGACACTTTAGCAAATTTCTTTTTTAAAATCAAGATTGAAAAAAATCAGGGGGTATGGTATAATATCCCCATGCAATTTAGTCATCGTCATTTAAAACAACATCTTAAAAGTGATACCAAGCGGTCGGCATCCAGTCAACACTGGTTGCAACGTCAGTTGAATGACCCTTATGTCCATGCGGCGCATGAAATGGGTTTTCGTGGTCGGGCTGCATTTAAGATTCAGCAACTCAATCAACAATTTCATTTTTTTAAGTCCGGTAAGCGTGTGGTGGATTTGGGGTGTGCGCCCGGTGGATGGACTCAGGTGGCGGTTCAAGCAGTGCATTCCACTAATGAAAATCCTTTGGTTGTCGGGATGGATTTATTACCGGCTGATCCGATTAATGGGGCCAAATTGATTCAAATGGATTTTACAGACGAAAAAGCCCCCGCAGTGTTATGCGATTTATTGGGTGGGCACAAAGCGGATATTGTGATGAGTGATATGGCGGCCAACACAACAGGAAATCACAGTTTGGATCATTTACGCATTATGAATTTGGTTAAGATGGCCTATGCTTTTGCTGTTCAAGTGTTAAATCCAAATGGGGTCTTTATTGCGAAAGTTTTTCAAGGTGGAACGGAAAGTAAGTTTCTTTTACAAATGAAAAAGGATTTCACAATGGTCAAGCATGCAAAACCTGAGGCCAGCCGAAAGGATTCTTCTGAATTTTATGTGGTGGCGACCGGTTTTAAAGGAAATTCAAATGAAACACGAACAGATTAAAATTGCCATTCAAGAACTTTTAAGTGAAATAGAGGCCACTTCTCGCCCAGCCAATGAAGTGATTAATATCTATACCCGAAATCGGCGTTATATCGGTTCCAAAGACAGGCGGGCGATTACAGACGGTGTGTGGGCTGATTTACGAAATCGCCCCACGCCCGATTGGATTCGTGGATTAATTGATGAAGTTGAATTACAGGCGATGAAAGAACCGGCCGATATTATTTTACGGGCCAATGGCAATCGGGATGAAATCCAAAAAAAATTGCACATAGAAGGGATAGAAACAGAAAAAACGAAAGAATCTCCTTTGGGACTCATTTTAAAAAAACGGGTCAATCTGTCGGAGCTGACGGCCTATCGTCAAGGGTTGATAGAAGTGCAGGACGAAGGCTCACAATTGGTGGCTTTGGCGACTCAGATTGCCCCAAAAGATAAAGTTTTGGATTATTGTGCGGGGGCAGGGGGAAAATCGTTGTGTTTTGCCCAAATGATGAAAAATCAAGGTCAAATTGTGGCGCATGATATTTCGGTGATTAGTTTGAAAGAACTCAATAAACGGGCCGAACGGGCCAAGACCACGATTATTCAAACGACACAATATCCCAAAGGATTATTTAATCATGTGGTGGTGGATGCCCCGTGTTCAGGTTCAGGAACGTGGCGCAGATGTCCCGATGCCCCTTTAAAACTTAATCAAAAACAAGTGGCCGATTTAATTAAAACGCAAAGTCAAATTTTGGATAAAGCCGCTGCTTTTGTTGCCATTGGTGGAAGATTACATTATATGACTTGTTCTTTAATTCAAGGGGAAAATCAAGATCAAATGCGTGCTTTTTTAAAAAGACATCCTGAATTTAAACTGATTCATCATCAACAATGGACACCCGCCAAAAATCATACAGATGGCTTTTTCTTGGCGACTTTTCAAAAGAAATAATTGTTTCTATTTTACTTATGAAAAATCCCCGTTTAGAACGGGGATTTTGGTTAAGGACGACCGCCACGACTGGAACGATGATTTCCACTACTGCGATGTGACCCGCGAGAAGGGGAATTATGTCCCTTGACTGAGCCGCCTTTTTTTGATTGAGTGCGGAAAAAATCCTTCATTTTTGTGCCGCGACTACGAACGAAGTGATCGCCTTTGCGTTGGGAACCACTCACCATACTTAAATGGTGCTTTTCTGGTGCACAATGCGATTTTACTTTTGGTTGGCAAGGCCGAGCTGCAGGACGAGCCACAGGACGTGGGGCCGGTGTGCTGGGACGGGCTGCCGGACGTGGGGCTGGTGTGCAAGGACGAGCTACAGGACGTGGAGCCGGTGTGCAGGGACGAGCTACTGGACGGGCCACAGGACGTGGGGCTGGTCCACCGTGATGAACCACCGGATGATCAGGATGATGATTCCCATGGAACCAACGAGGTGCATGCAATCTTAAAGGTAAATGAGTATCAAAATGATTCACGACGACAACATCAGGATCGTCATTTTCGTAAACAACGGTTGTTTGTTCTGCCGCCGGGACGACAACAGTTTGTTGGGCAGGTTGAACGGCTACTTGTTGAGCAACGGGTTGATTTTGTTCGGGCATGTAATAAACACCACCGGGTGTTTCCTGGGCTTCATATCCTTCAACAGCTTGTGGTTCTATTTGGGGTTGTGCCATCCTCTGTGCTTGCACGGGAACGATTTCTTCACGTTCGTAATGATGTTCTTCCTCAATGGTTGTGTCTTCATGGCGAAATATATGTTTCGGGGTGGCCTTGCGACGTGTAGTGGTTTGTGTCATTTGGGCATCGTTGTCCTCCTCAGATTTATCAAATAAACCTGAAAAATAACCGATGGCAGTCCCTGCCACACCGGCAACCAGCATCCAAGCAGCCAATCCGGCACGTGCGACAGCCGAGGAAACACCATCCCAAAAGCCACGCCGACGACTGCCACGTTGTAAATGTTCTCTGACTAAATCCCGATCTTCCGGGGACATTCTTAAATCTGCCATTATCTACTCCTTTGTTTTATAGGTCTAGTTTAACATTTTTTTCTTTCTTGTCAATCTTTTTTTTATTTCACCAAAAGTTAAACGTTTAATATGTTTTTTTAAATCATGGTTATGTTTTGGATCAATATCAATACCGACACTGAGAACACGTCCTTTTTCTATTTGTAATACAATCAACTCAATGTCTTCCAAAATCAATCTGTCACCGATTTCTACGGCGGAGAATTCTTGGCTGAACAGGTTCGCAATAGAGGATGTCCGAATACCTTTATCAATATGGATACCATAAAGGCGGGCTAATTCTTCAAAAGTGGTTTCGGCAGAGAGAGGGAAATCCCCCAATCCCAAATGTTCCTCAGTTGATCCTCGCCCGTAAATTTTATCCAAAATCCCCCGTTGAGATTGCGAGGATAAGAAGGTATAAACTTTATCGCCGCCTTTCAGTTGTTTTAATCCTGTGCCGGCAGGATAGGAAATCCCCTTTCTGACCACCAATATCGGTTTTGCCCAACGGGGAATCTCTGTGCCGATAACGGCCGGTGTTTGTTCATCCATCTGATACATCACCAAAGAACTATCCACCAAATCGGGTAGGTCTATTTGTGTGCTGACCGGGGCAGATTTTAATGTGGGAATGGTGACCCCGCACCAACGGCCCACTAATGGAATAGTGAATCCTTGAACAGCCAGACTTAAAAAGACCATAATGAAAATAATATCAAATAAAATTTCGGCATAAGGCAGACCGAGTACCAATGGAATCAGCGCCAGTAAAAAAGATGTGGCCCCCCGTAATCCCACAAAAGAAATGAAGAGTTTATCTCCAAACGAAAATTGTTTGAAAAAATGCAGGATAATAAAAACCATCAGTGGTCGTGCAACAAACATTAAAATAACGGAAATCCATGTGGCCAATCCCCATAGGCCATCCAAAGCAGATGGGGCGACAAACATACCCAAACATGTGAACATTGTGATTTGACTGAGCCAAGTCATTGTCTTTTGAAATTTAGAGACTTGTGCGTGGGCATATAATCGGGTGTTTCCCACAAAAAGTCCGGTAATATAAATAGCCAGAAAACCACTGCCCCCTAACATATTTGTGAGAGAAAATCCCAACAGGGCCAACCCAAGAACAAAGATAGGATAAAGGGCGTTATCCAAATGAACGTGATTCACAAAAAACTGCATTGTTAGGGCCGTTACAACACCCATTAAAGCACCGATGCAACCTTGTTGTAAAAGGGTTGGTAATAAAAAAGCGTAGGATTGGCTTTCCCCCAACATGTTTTTTTGGATAATAGCAATTAAGGAAAGTGTCATAAATACCGCCATCGGATCATTTGTTCCGGATTCAATTTCCAGGGTAGATTTGACTTTTTCTCTGAGCCCTAATCCTTTTGAACGTAACAAAGAAAAAACGGCGGCCGAATCTGTGGAACCGATGATAGAAACGAGCAGAAAACTGTTGAGCCAATCTAAATCAAAAATCCAGTGAGCAAAGGGGGCTAAAATAATACTGGTTAAAATGACACCTGCCGTGGAAAGTAAAAGCGCCGGTTTGGCATTTTGCCGATAATTTTTGATAGAAGTATGAAAACCACTGTCAAACAAAATAAAGGCCAAAGCCACCGAACCGATAAAAAAGACAATGCCCGGTCTTTGTAAACTTTTCACAATATCAAATCCACCACTGCTGATGCCTAAACCAATACATAAAAAGGCCAAAATCAAAGGGATTCCAATACGGCTGGAAATTAAACTGGTCAAAATACTGACACTTAATAATAAGGAAAATAATAAAATGGGTAAATTTATAAAATCCATGGGTTATCCTCTATTTTTTCTTTTTTTGAGGGAATGAAGTTTATGCCCGACCAAAGCCATATCTCTTCCCGTTTTTTCCAATCGATCATACATACGCATGGTTTCTTTGTTCAAATAAGCCGTTTCAATTTCTTGACTTAACAGATGTTTGTCCTCTTCGTTGTCGGAATGATAGGTTTGTTGAATTTTTTTCAAAATTTCAACTGTGTTGATTTGGGGGGATTTTAATCTTTCTTGAATCACATAGGGTAAATCATAGACCATTCGTTCAATAATTGTTTCCATGTTGCCGGTATCTTTTTTTTGTGAATAACGATATTGAATCATTTCAAAAGCCACTGTGGCCTCAAAGACATCATCCACAACGATAAAGGGAACGAAATCGGCAAAACCTTTAAGGTGAATGTCTTTCAAAAATTCCAACAGATGATGGAAAAAACCATCCGTATTAAATAGAATAAAAGGTTTTTTTTGTAACAGCCCGTCTTGCATGGCTACACAGTCAAAAGCCAATTCATCCAGCGTTCCGACACCGCCCGGGGTAAAAATGACAAATTCGGCCTCTAACATATGCCGTTTTCTGTCTTCTAATGTTTTGGCCACAACAATGTCGGACATTTTTGCCAATTCTTTTTCGGTATCATAACGTTTCAAATACTCGTGGGTGGTGACTCCCTCAATGGGGATATACTTTTTTTGTGGTTTTTGTTGCCAACTTTCTAATACGCCTTTAGCAACGGCCCCCATCATACCACGAGAAGACAGTCCAAAAGTGAGTTGATAATCTTGTTGGCCGATGGCTTTCCCAAGTTCATAGGCCTGTTTAACATATCGGGGATTTGTGCCATTTCTGGAACCGCCGGCCACAAAAACACGTGTCAGGTGTTTTTTATTCAGATGGGAACGATTCGTTTTTTTTGTTTTGGAATGAACACAAAAATTCTTTTTTTTATTTTGTTTAACTCTTTGTTTTTTTAACATTTTACCCCCGCAATAACCGTTCTAATATCCCTGAAAAAGTGATTATTTTTTCAAATAATACTAGATTTTTTTGTTTGAACTTGCTACTCTATCCTTATACGAAAGGAGCTTTCAGATGTCAATAAAAAAGATTTTGGTGACTGTATCGGCGGTGATTGTTTTGGGGGCAGTCGGGTATTACTGGATGCATATGCAACCCAAGGAGCAGGTGCAACCGTCTGTTCCAACCGTTTCTGTTGTGCGAGCCGTCTCAGCTGAAGTCTATCCTGAAAGCAGTTTTGTGGCAAAAGCCGAGAGTCAAGATAAAGTGGGACTGAGAGCTCGGGTAGAAGGGTTTTTGCAAGAACGCTTATTCCAAGAAGGGGATATGGTGCAACAAGGACAACCTTTGTTTATTATTGAACAGGTGAATTTTGAGGCGGCTGTGCGTTCTGCTCAGGCCAACTATGATCGTGCTGTAGCAAATGAAAAAAATGCGACCTTACAATATGAACGGACAAAAAAATTATATCAAACAAAAGATGTTTCCAAATCTAAATTGGATGAAGCAGAGGCGGCCTATACTTCTGCCAAGGCCGGTGTGAATCAAATGAAAGCTCAATTAGATTTAGCCCAAAAGGATTTGGAATATACCATTGTTAAGGCCCCGATGGATGGCAAAGTGGGAGAATATACTTTTTCCGTTGGAGAGTTGATTGGACCTGCTTCCGGTATTTTGGCGCAAATAGTTAAAATTGATCCGATGGATGTCGTATTTTCGGTCAGTGAAAATCAATTGGATGAACTGCGTCGTCAAATGCCCGATTTACAGGAAGTAGAAGCCCATTTTGTTTTTGCGGATAATCAAAAATTAGATGTCATCGGAACCGTTGATTTTACGGATATTGCTTTGGACGAACAAATGAATACATTAAAAATGAAGGCCTCGTTCCCTAATCAAAATCAACAATTGATTTCGGGACAATACGGACGGGTTGTGCTCAAAGGTAAAAATCCCGTCACAATGTTATTGATTCCGCAAAAAGCTGTGCAACGCAGTGCTGATGAAACTTTTGTATATACGCTTTCTGCCCAAAACAGTATTGAGAAAAGAAAAGTGAAAACAGGGATTGAATTACCTGATTACACTGTGGAAATTATAGAGGGATTAAAATCTGGGGAACCCGTTGTTGTGGAGGGCTTTCAAAAAATTGCCCCCGGTGTGACCGTTCAACCCCAATATGAATAGGAGAAAAAAATGATAGCGGATGTCTTCATTAAACGTCCTCGTTTGGCGACAGTTTTATCAATCGTTATTGTGATGGCCGGCATTTTGATTTTGAATTCTATTCCGGTGGAACAATATCCGAATATTACCCCGCCTTCTGTGCAGGTCAGTGCGACATATCCGGGTGCCAGTTCGGATGTGGTTGAATCGACTGTGGCCCAACAAATTGAATCGGCCGTTAATGGTGTGGAAGATATGATTTATATGAGTTCTACCAGTTCTGATGATGGTTCCTATCGTTTAACGGTGACTTTTAAAATTGGCACAAATTCCAATATGAATGCGGTCAATGTGCAGAATCGGTTAAAAAAAGTAGAGGCCTTGTTGCCTGAAGAAGTGCAACGTCAAGGGGTGGTGGTGCAAGCAAGGATGCCCTCTATGTTACAGGTTTTATCTTTGGTATCGGATGACCCGAAGCATGACGGAAATTATTTAACCAATTATGCTTTGTTGAATGTGAAAGATGAATTAGCCCGAACAAACGGTGTTGGGGAAGTTTTTGTATTTTCATCATTGAACTACAGTATGCGTGTTTGGTTAAATAATGATAAGTTAAAGAGTTTAAAGTTATCCACAAACGAAGTATTATCAGCTATTCGTAATCAAAATGTTCAGGCCCCTTTGGGACGTATCGGGGTGATGCCTTCCACAGAGGATCAAGAGTTTCAGTTTTCCTTAACGACGACAGGACGATTGAGCACCCCTGAGGAATTTGGTGAAATTGTGATTCGGGCAAATAAAGACGGCTCCTATTTACTGTTAAAGGATATCGCCAAAATTGAATTGGGGGCAGAATCACAAGAAGTGAATGGTTATTTTGACGGAAAACCATCGGCCGGTATGGCGATTTATCAATCCCCTGGTTCCAACGCGGTGAGTGTGGCCCAAGAATTACATAAAACAATTCAACGTTTGGAAAAAACAATGCCCCAAGGAATGCATATGGAAACGTTGTTTGATAATGCGGCCTTTGTGAAATTATCCCTCAATGAAATTTATCATACGATTTTTGAGGCCTTTATTTTGATTGTGTTGATTACCTATGTTTTCTTGGGAACCATTCGGGCAACACTGATTCCCACTTTGGCCATCCCCGTTTCTTTAATTGGTGCCTTTATCGGGATGAGTTTATTCGGTGTTACAGCCAATACAATTTCCTTATTGGCTTTGGTGTTGGCTATTGGTATTGTGGTGGATGATGCCATTGTGGTGGTGGAAGATGTGGAAACCATTATGCATGAAAATCCAAAATTGGCCCCAGCCCAAGCAGTGAAAAAGTCAATGGATCGGATTACAGGACCGATTATTGCCATTACTTTGGTGTTGTTGGCGGTGTTTGTTCCCGTTGCCTTTACACCGGGGATTTCGGGGATTTTGTATCGGCAATTTGCCATTGCAATTTCTTCGGCTATGGTGATTTCTGGACTCAATTCATTGACGTTAAGTCCGGCTATTGCCACGATTATTATGCGTCCCAATCAAAAACCATGGTGGGTGGTGCAAAAGTTAATGAACGGTATTGATTGGATGCGCTGTTTGTATTCTTCAACGGTTGGTAAGATGATTCCTTTATCAAAGGGAATCTTATTGATTATCGCTTTGTTTGGCATTTTATCTTGGTTTTTATTTAAGGTGACACCATCCGGATTCTTACCAGCCGAAGATCAAGGGGCCTTTATGATGGATGTTCAATTACCCTCTGGTGCCAGTTGGAATCGGACATTTCAGGTGGCCAAACAAATTGAAACTCGTTTGAAAACCATTCCGGAAGTTAATCATGTTATGGGAGTGGTCGGCTATGGTATGCTGAACGGGGGACTCTCATCTAATAGTGCATTTTTTGTGGTCAAATTGAAACCCTACGATGAACGCACTCAGTCCAACCAAGAGGTGAATGCCATTATTGGCAGGGTGGCCGGTGTGATGGCCGATATTAAGGAAGCCCGTATTATTCCATTTAATTTACCCGCCGTCATGGGGGTTTCATTATCTTCAGATTTTGAATATATGTTACAAAGTACCGAGGGTGTCAGTCCGGAAGAGTTATTACAAACGGCCTATCAGATTATCGGTAAGGCCAATCAAGATGAACGTTTAGCCCGTGTCTATACCCTGTATACAACGGACTCTCCACGGGTGAGTTTGGAGGTCAATCGTAAAAAGGCCTTTGCTTTGGGTGTTCAAATTTCCGATATTTTTGCCACCATGCAAACAGTTTTAGGTGGAACATATGTCAATGATTTTAACCTGTTTGGACGTTCTTGGAAAGTGGAAGTCCAAGGGGATGTGATGGAAAGACGGACCTTGGACGATATTTTCAAAATTAATTTGAAAAATAACAAAGGGGAAATGGTGCCTTTGCGTTCTTTGGTAAATGTGAAAAGGACTGTGGGCGCTCAAAGTATTCAACGTTATAATAATTATCGGGCCTTAAAAATTCAAGGATCTCCGGCCATGGGAATGGGGTCCGGCACAGCGATACAGGCCATGCAGGAACTTTCCAAAGATTTACCTAAAGGGTATCAATATGCCTGGACGGGTATGAGTTATCAGGAACAAGAGGCCGGTGGACAAACTTTATTGATTTTTGGAATGGCGTTTATTTTTGCCTATTTATTCTTGGTGGGTTTGTATGAAAGTTGGGTGATTCCGTTACCTGTGATGTTGTCTGTCGTTATTGGTTTGGTGGGGGCAATTGGTTTGATTTGGATACGGGGAATTACCGATGATCTTTATGCCCAAGCCGGAATTATTGTGCTCATTGCTTTGGCGGCCAAAAATGCTATTCTCTTGGTGGAATTTTCAAAAGATCAACACGCCCAAGGAGTGCCTACCCAAGATGCAGCCAAAAATGCGGCCCATATGCGTTTTCGTGCGATTATGATGACGGCCTTTTCTTCTTTGATGGGATTCGTGCCTTTGGTTGTGGCAACCGGGGCCGGCGCTTTAGCCAGACGGGCTATCGGGTCTTCTATCTTTGGGGGCTTGGCGGCGGCTTCTTTTGTGGGGATTTTCTTTGTCCCGCTGCTGTATGTCTTTTTCCAAAGTTTGTTGGATAAATTAAAAAAATCCAAGTAGTCCTTCTTTTGCCCCATGCATATGGGGCTTTTTTTATACCTTGATTTTTGGGTTGAAATATGCTATAAATATCCCCATTCAATTAAGGAGTTTAAAAATGCGTAAGAAAATTATTGCCGGAAATTGGAAAATGAACGGATTAAAAGCCGATGCTTGTGTGTTGGCTCAGTCTGTGTTTGCCCAAGTTCCACAGAATATGTCCTTTGATATGGTTGTTTTTCCCCCTATCAGTGTTTTGGGATTTGTTGCCAGTTTGTCCCATACGGGTGTGTTTGTTGGGGCTCAGGACGTGGCAGAAACCGTTAAAGCCAATGGGGCTTTTACAGGGGATGTTTCGGCCCAAATGGTTTCTGATTTAGGTGCGACATGGACAATTGTCGGACATTCTGAACGTCGTCAATATCATCATGAAACAGATGCCGTTGTGTGTCAAAAAGCAACGAATGCCATTCATGCGGGATTGACAGCGGTGATTTGTATCGGTGAAACTTTGGCAGAAAGAGAATCCGGTCATGCGGTTGATGTGGTAACGGCGCAGGTTAAAAATTCTATGCCTCAAATGGCAACAGGAGAAAATTGTGTATTGGCCTATGAACCAGTCTGGGCCATTGGAACGGGTAAGGTGCCGACTATCGCTGATGTGGCTGAGATGCATCAAGCCATTCGTCAAGAAGTAGCCAAAAATTTTGGTGCTGAAGTTGCCGAAAAAATTCGCATTTTATATGGTGGTTCTGTGAAACCAGAAAATGCCAAAGAATTACTGTCTGTTGAGAATGTCGATGGCGCTTTAATCGGCGGAGCCAGTTTGAAGGCAGATAGTTTTTGGGCAATTGCTCACGCTGTTTCGGAATAAAGGAGAAAACAATGTATACATTTATTTTGGTTGTGCATATTTTATTGGCTGTCGCCATTACCTGTTTGGTCTTATTACAAAAAGGCGAAGGGGGATTAGGCGGACTGGGCGGTTCAAACAGTGCGGCAAACTTTTTAACTTCCCGTCAAACAGGAACATTATTGAGTAAATTGACCAAATACTTTTTTTGTGCTTTTGTTTGCACCAGTTTGATTTTGGTGGTTTTGGCCAAGAAAAATGCAACGGTAGAAGCGGTTAATTTGATTCCGTCTGCTCCTGTTGAAAATCCATTAACACCAACAGCAAATGAATAATTCAGGTATCTGATGGCATCTGTTCAATTAAATGATATCGTCTTTGAAAATACGGCTCCTTTTGTTTTGATTGCGGGACCGTGTCAGATGGAGAGTGCCAGCCATGGTATGGAAATGGCTTTAGCTTTAAAGGAACTGACCCAAAAATTGGATATTCCTTTTGTCTTTAAGGCCTCATTTGATAAAGCCAATCGCACCAGTGTGCATGGGGTGCGTGGAATGGGACTCAATGCAGGGGTTCAGGCCTTTGCCGATATCAAATCAAAATTGAACATTCCTTGTTTGACAGATGTGCATGAACCCTATCAATGTCCTGTTGCAGCTCAAGTGCTTGATATTTTACAAATTCCCGCCTTTTTATGTCGTCAGACGGATTTATTGTTGGCGGCCGGTCATACCGGTCGTGTGATTAACATTAAAAAAGGGCAATTTTTGGCACCTTGGGATATGAAACATGTTGTGCATAAAATTGAGGCAACAGGTAATAAAAACATTCTGTTAACCGAAAGAGGGACCAGTTTCGGTTATAATACTTTGGTGGTGGATATGCGGTCATTTCCCCAATTGGCCCAAACAGGATATCCCGTGATTTTTGATGCAACGCATTCTGTGCAACAACCCGGCGGATTGGGGGGTGCCAGTGGCGGTCAGCGTGAGTTTGCTCCGTTGTTAGCCAATGCGGCCATTACAACGGGAATTGCCGGCATTTTTATTGAAACACATGAAAATCCGGATATTGCCCCCAGTGATGGGCCAAATATGATTCCCCTGAAAGAGATGGAGTCTGTTTTAACACGATTAAAGACTTTGGATACGCTTGTTAAAGAAGGCAGATGAAATGTCAGATAATAATTTAATTCTCCTTAATAAAGTTTTACATCATACGCCATTTGCCGAACGACAAAATTTAATTGCTTTATTGGATCAATGTTTATTACCGGATGCGGGAGCAGCAGGTGAACCATTATGGTATCGTGTCAATAAAGCACGTTTGGAAATTTTTAAGGCCATTAAAGGTCGGCCTTTACTTTATGTCAAATATGTTGCACTGATGACAACCAGAGATGTGCGAGATAGGGCTTTGTTTGGTAAAATTGCTCAAGGCGTTCAGGCCTATATTAAAACCTCCCCTGAAAAACGTCAGGCGTTAAAATCCTCTTTATTAAGTCAATGGACTTTGCGTAATATGTTGGCTCGTTCTTTTGGTAAAAAGCCCTATCGTTTTTAGAAAGACTTGAAAAATTTTGATGGCTTCCTACCCTATTTATAAAGGGAGGGAAAAATTGTATGATAACCATTCAAAAAATACGGGCTCGGGAAATTTTAGATTCACGGGGACATCCCACAGTTGAGGTTTGTGTTGGGTTATCGGATGGCTCTGAAGGAAGGGCTTCTGTTCCCAGTGGCTCCAGTACGGGTATTCATGAGGCCAAAGAATTACGGGATACAAATAGTCCCAGATTTCAAGGATGGGGTGTTTTGGGGGCTGTTCGTCATGTCAATCAAGTGATTGCCCCATCTTTATTGGGATTACCCATTGAAAATCAACAACAATTAGATCAGAAATTGATTCATTTAGACGGAACGCCAAATAAATCAAATTTAGGGGCAAATGCTTTGCTGGGTGTTTCTTTGGCTTTACTGAAAGCACGAGCCAACAGTCACCATTTACCCCTTTATCGTGAATTAGGCGGAAAAAGGGGGACACTCTTACCTGTTCCTTTAATGAACATACTCAATGGGGGAAAACATGCCTATAACGGATTAAATGTTCAAGAATTTATGATTGTTCCCTATGGAGCAAACAGTTTTTCGGAAGCCCTGCGCATGGGAACAGAAATTTTCTATATCCTGAAAAACATTTTAATTCAAAAAAGGAAAAATACAAACGTGGGGGATGAGGGGGGCTTTGCCCCCAATCTGCAAACAACAAAGCAGGCCTTGGATTTGTTAATCCAAGCAATTGAACAATCTCACTATCTTCCGGAAAAACAGGTTGGGTTGGCCCTAGATGTGGCGGCCAGTGAATTTTATCATCAGGGGCTATATCATTTTGAACATCAGTTTTTGACAAATAAAGAATTGATTCAATTTTATGAACAATTGATTTTGCAATATCCGTTAGTGTCTATAGAAGACGGATTAGCACAAGATGATTGGGAGGGTTGGAGGTGTTTGACACACAAATTGGGCCAAAAAATACAATTAGTTGGGGACGATTTATTTACAACAAATCCCGACCGATTACAATTGGGTATTCAAAAAAAAGTTGCGAATGCCATTTTAATTAAACCCAATCAAATCGGCACTTTCAGTGAAACAATGCAAACGATTTTGATGGCCAAAAAACATCATTATCATTTGATTCCTTCACATCGTTCCGGTGAAACCGAGGATACTTTCATTGCAGATTTATCCGTAGCAATTCAATCAGGACAAATTAAAATTGGTTCTTTAAGCAGGGGAGAACGTGTTTCTAAATATAACCGATTATTAAAAATAGAGGAAGAATTAGGAAAATCCGCCCGTTATTTGGGAACAAAGGCCTTTACTCCTGCGATAAAATAAATTGAATTTGAACTTTGTTTTTTTGTGCTTTCATATCAATTTGGAAACGGTCGGCGTCCCTTTTAAAAGTATGGGATGTGATCTGTTTCCACCCCAGGTTTTTAAGTGTTTTTTGATAAAAGGAAAGGATTTCTTGTTCGGAAACGGTTGATTCGGCACTGATAATGACTAAACGTTCACCGGGATTGTCAAAACTGGCTACTTCCTCTATTTGATTTAATCCTTCCATTAAAGGAATATCTTCTGTCTTGGGTAAAAAACCTTGGGCACACAAAACAGTGTGGAAAAAGAGAATAAATAAAAAGAGAGTAACCTTCATTTTAACCGATCTTTTTCATTAAAAATATTTTTAACATCGGGCATGATGTTTTTCATTTTATCCGTTGGCTTTTGTTTTGTTTCGGTGCTTTTTTCTTTTTTCTTCCCGGTGCGCAGACTCTCCAATTCCTCTGTTTCAGAGGTAATGGTATTTGACAACTCATCCTTTATTTCATTTTTCATTCTTTCCGTAGATTTATGGGCTTCGGCAAGTTCATCCGTGGTTAAAAATTGTTCCAATAACAGGGTCAGTTGTTGGGCCTCTTTTTTGCCATTCATGGCGGCGGTAAAAGCCCATTTATAAGCACTTAAATCATCCTGTGGTAAAACCGTTCCTTTTTCATACAATTGGGCCAAAATATATTGGGCATCGGCATTGCCTTGCACAGCGGCCCCTAAAATACAATAGGCCCCCTGTTGTTTAACACTCAAAGAGGAAGCGGCCAAAAATTCCTGGCCGTAATTTAATAATTCCTCTATCGTTGGTGTAAAAACACCCCCATGCACTTCATCAAAACGGGCCTCACATTCAGCCGGAATCATCATGGGTGTTTGATTATCATCAAAGGCCCAAAATAATCCCTGAGCATGAAGTTGCGTAGTTAAAGCAAGAATTGAACCGCAAACGAAGAGTTGTATTTTTTTCATAGAATACCCCTTTTTATCTATGATTTTATGCCTTTTTTCACAAAAGGCAAGTAAAAAATTAAACTTTTGTCTTTTTATGGGTAAAATTAACCTGAACGTTGTCGGGTAAGGTGATGTTTTTTAATTTGGACAGGGGCATATCATCCGACATAGTTAAACTTTTAAGGGTATCTTGATCCTTTTGAATTTTTTTTAAGTAGGGGGTCAGTTGTGTAAAATATTTTTCCTGTTGTTTGAGTAATTGGTGTCCATACCAAAAACACACCAACAAGCATCCCCAAATGCCCAAGGTTAAACTCAACAGTAACCAAAATAGCGTTAAGGCCGTCATCTTTTCCCTTTCAAATTAATACTGGACATTTTTTATGTTACTTTGTATAATAAAAATAATCAAGTAAAAAAAGGATGTATTATGCATTATTTGGACTTTGAGGAAAATATTGCACAGTTGGATCAAAAGTTGCAACAAACTGATTTATCCGATACGGAACGGACAAGAATGACCAAAAAGCGCACCCATTTAATTGAGTTGGCCTATAAACGTTTAACGCCGTGGCAACGTACCCAAATTGCACGACATGAGGATCGTCCCCACACATCGGATTATATTCGGACATTAATCACAGATTTTGAGGTTTTATCCGGTGACAGGAGTTATGGAGAGGACAAATCTATCATAGCCGGTTTGGGAAAGTATCATGGGCAAACGGTGGCTGTCTTAGGGCATGAAAAAGGGCACGATACCCAAACACGTTTGGCACATAATTTCGGGATGGCGTGTCCGGAAGGATATCGGAAAGCCATTCGAGTGATGAAGTTGGCCGAAAAGTTTCATTTCCCTGTTTTAACCTTTGTTGATACACCTGGTGCATTTCCGGGGGTTGAGGCAGAGGCCAGAGGACAGGGACAGGCTATTTCTGAATGTATTTCCACGGGATTGGATTTAACTGTTCCCATTATCAGTACAATTATCGGTGAAGGGGGCAGCGGGGGGGCTTTGGCTTTAGCTACAGGTAATAAAATTTTAATGTTGGAAAATGCGATTTATTCGGTGATTTCTCCAGAAGGATGTGCCTCAATTTTATGGAAAGATTTTAAATTTGCGCATCAGGCCTCTCGTGTATTACGTTTAACAGGAAAAGATTTATTGAAGTTTAAGGTGATTGATGTGTTGATTTCCGAACCCTTGGGAGGGGCCCATCGTTTTCAATCAGAAACGATTCATTCCGTGGATTGTGCGATTCAGCAAGCCCTTAAAGAAACAAAGGACCTTTCTGCTGATGATTTGGTTCTTTCCAGACATCAGAAATTTTTACAAATGGGATGTGATTTGAAATAGGATTATTTTTCCGCTTTTTCGCTATCTGTTTCTTGGGATGACTCTTGATCTTTTTCCAATAATCCCTTTTCTTCACGGAATCTGTTTCCCCAGTCATCAATTAATTGACGAATAATTTGGTCTGTTTCTGTGGCCGAAAGGGGATGTTGGCTGAGTTCTGTTTCAAAATCTTTGGCGAGTCCTCGGCAATTAGAATTCGTTGAAAAAGCAAAAAATAAACTGGCTTGATCTAATGTTTTTCCGATGGATACGATATCATCTTGTAATTTTTGTCGGCGTAATTCGGCCTCTATCGCATAGGGAGAACCAATTAAATAATCGGCTTCATCTTCCAAGAGCATGCGAAAAACCTTTGGAGCGGATAACACTTCTTTTAATTTTAAATCCTTTGTGCGAGGATGAATCAGGGGATAGATGTTTTCTTCTTCTCGGATAACACCACGCCAACCGACCAAATCTTTATAACTTTGAACATTGGTTAAATTTTTATGGGCGGTTCCGTCTTTTTTTACATATACGGTAAAGGGGTTATTGAAATAGCCGGGATAAATTTGTTTAGCCCCCATTCCTAAAGGTCTGTAATACACGGCAAACAAGACGTCAATTTCCCCTTTTTTTAATGCTTTTAATGCTTCCTCATAGGTTGCAAAACCGGTGCTTTCATACATGAAATTCAGCTTTTTGGACAACCGATTGATGATTTCCATTCCTAAACCAAAACTGGTATATTTTGTTTTGGCAACATTGGTGTATTCTTCCCATGCAAAAGGGGCATTTCCCAACATACCGGAAGCAACACGTAAGGGGCGACTATACCCGCAAGTATATTTAATGTTTTGGTTTTGTAAATCTTGTGCTTTTTTTGTGGCTTCATCTATTTCCACAACAGTGGTATCTTGACGGCGTTTGGGTTTTTTTCTGGTCGCCGCATAACCATCTGTATTTAATAAACATAAAACGATACATAAAATTTGAAAAAATAATTTCATGGGCTTTTTTCCCCCTTTTTTTCAGTGTATCGTGTTTTCGTGAAAAAGGCAATAAAAAAACACCGACCTTTCAGAATCGGTGTTTTTAATCTTTTTAATTTAGAATGGAATTTCATCATCAAAAGTTTCTGTTTTGGTGGCATTATTGGCATCCCATCCGGCATCAGGGGTTGATTCTGTGCCTTCCGTTGCACCGGCATTATCGGCCCGCCCGTCCAGAACGACCAATTCACCCCGATAGGAACCCAAAACAATTTCCGTTGAATACTTGTCTACACCATTAGAGTCTGTGAATTTTCTTGTCTGGAGCATTCCCTCAACATAGACTTTGCTGCCTTTTTTTAAACTTCGTTCCGCAAAGTCGGCCAAGTTTGTATTAAAGATGACCACACGGTGCCATTCCGTTTTTTCCTGACGTTCCCCGTTTTTATCTTTCCATACATCTGATGTGGCGACGGACAGATGAACAATTTTTCCACCTGTTGCCGTATGACGAATTTCGGGATCACGTCCCAAATTACCGACTAAAATTACTTTATTGATACTACCTGCCATTTTGAATCCTTTCAGTTAAAAGTTTTATCGGTCTTAGTTTAATCGTTTTTGGTCTAAAATGCAAGTGTAAATTTTTTGGGTAACAAGGGTTTTTTCTGGACAAAAGAACATAAACAGATTAGAATAAAATTAAAGGAGTTAAAAATGCGTGTTCTTTTATTTTTGTTCGTTTTGGTAACAGGACTGCCCTTGTGGGCGCAAGATCCTATGAACTTAAGGACCTATGGTGATGAAAAGGCCCCAATTCATTTGTTTTTATTCAGTTCTTTGACTTGTCCTCATTGCGCTGATTTCCATCGGGAAATTTTACCAAAAATTCAAAAACAATATGTTCAAACAAAAAAAGTCCATTTAACGATTGTGGATATGGTCGGGGATAAAGCGGCTGTATATGCAACGGCTTTGGTGCGTTGTGCCGATGAGAATAAAAGGGAACATTTGGAAAATCGTCTTTATGCCAATCAATCTCAATGGACGAATATTTCACAAACTTGGGATCAACTCTTTTCCTTTGCCCGTGAAATCAATATGACACGTTCAGAGTTTAATCAATGTTTATCTAATCAATCCTTGTTGGAAAAAATTATTGAGCAACGCAATAATTTATCGCAGTTATATGGTATTACAAAAATGCCCACATTGTTGGTGCGTCATGGATCGGTTGTTTCTTTGTTTGAAGGGGCCGATGAACAAATTGTCATGCAAGGATTAAATGAAATTGTGCAAGAGGTGCATTAAAAACTTGCATTTTTTAAAAAAATTGATTATACTGACATCGTTTTTATGGATGGGTGGCCGAGTGGTTTAAGGCGCACGCCTGGAAAGTGTGTTTAGGGGAAACTCTAACGGAGGTTCGAATCCTCTCCCATCCGCCAGTTTATAAAAGTCGCTGGGGAGAGCGACTTTTTCTGTATTCATTTATTTGAGTGAAAATTATATACTTGACATTCTTTTTATACCAAAATATACTCATGCATGAAAGAGGGCGTTTTCTCTTTTATATAACACATAATGAAAGGATAAAAAATGGATTTGTGCTTAATTAAGACAATGATGGTTAAAGGGAAAGATGGCAAAATGGAAGAAGCCGAGTTTGGCTATTATGGTGGAAAGAATCCCGTTTATGCGCAATATAAGGATAGAAGAGAGTATTTTGATCGTAATGGCAAGGTTGGTTTTGTCGTGCGCACAGATAAAGATAAAGAAATTGCCAAAAAATATCATTTAGGGCAAAATTCCTCTGCAGAAATAGGTGCTTTTGAAAACATGGATAAGTTTTTGGCTGACCAAAAACAACAGGTGCAGATTTTATCACAAGCAAAAGGTAAAACAAAATAGGAGAGATGATGACGCTGTTAAATGAACAGGTTAGGGAAAACAACTGGCGTGAGTTGGGGGTGTGTTTAGTAACCGCCCCAATAAGTGTGCTGGAGAGGGCTTCAGATAAATTAGATTTTGCGGCTTTAAAAACGTCTAAAAAAGAATTTTTAAAGTTAGCAAATAGTTGGCCGTCATATTTGGGAAAAGAACATGATGAATATGTGGAATCGCCTGTTGGTGCCAGCCAAAATGTAGATGGCATTACGCCTTTTGGTTATACAGGCATCAGAGGTTTTCCCTCTTATTGTCCCATTAAATTTCCTGAGTTTAAAAACGATGAAGAAATGGGGATTTTTGCAAAATATGTTCATTTAGTTCATACTTATAAAAGTTCTGTTGATTCTTCCAGACTTGTTTATGAAACACAAGAAGCCAGTTCAAAGGCAGTTATTAATGCGGCTCTTTTGCTTTCTATGGTTCATAAAAAGAATGGTTCCTGCAATTTTATGTATACTCAAAGTGATAATACACCCATGAGTGAAATATACGGCCTATTGGGTAAAAAAATTGATGGAACAGATATGACGACTAAGGAACAAATTCAGTGGTTCCAAGAAGTTTCTGATGATTATGTCAATCAAATTAAAGGTGTTCCTTCAAAATTTAGAAACGATCAGAAATATGGTGAGTTTAAAAAGGAACATCGGGAACCATCTCTTCGGGAACAATATGATGCTGCTAAAACACCTAAAGAAAAAGATATGATTTGGAAAAAAATTATGTCTAGTCAAAACAAACATTAAAGTCTTTCTGTCATTTATTTTATGGGGTGTTTTATTGATATTTTTTAATAGTTTTACTGGGAATTTCCCGCTGTGGATAATACTATCTGCCAAATTGGAAAGTCGCTGAAAATAGCGACTTTTTCTTTTTTATGTTGTTCAATTTTTTTTCGTTCAAAAAGTATGTTTTTTGGTGAATATTCGAACTTTTTAAATAGATTTAATCCTTGCCATTATTTATTCTTTTAGATATAATCCAAGTTGGAGTAATTTTTGGGAGATAAAATATGAAAAAATTTTTTAAATCTGAGTCTGGGCGCAGTATGTTGGAAATGATTGTTGTGATTGTATTAATGGCAATTATACTCCTCACGGGTGTTTTTGGATTTAAAAAAGCAACGCTTTCATCTCGGGTTAATACAATTACAAAAGATTTATCTACAGCTGTAACACAAAGGCGTTATCAAATTGCCCAAAGTGGAACGAGTAAGCCCCATAAACTGATCAGTAAGGTTGGTAGTACCCAAATGACAGTAGAGAATATTACGTCAGGGGCTGATAAAGGTATGTTCAGCGTAAAACTAGAACAGACAGTGTCCAAAGATCTATGTCTAGAATTGATGGAATATAGTATGTTTCCTCCGAAAAAGAAGTTTGTGAATAATATACAAGATTCTCCTTGTGTGGCTCAAAATGCTGTGGAATTTTACTTTGATGAGGGAAAACAGTCTGCTTCTGTTCTTTCAAATATTTGTGATAAAGTAACCTGTAATAAGTGTGAAAAATGTGATCCTGGTTCAGGTAGTTGTATTAAAGATACTACCCAGAATGATTCTGTGTGTGGCGCTTGTGATAGGTGTAATGATGGTATTTGTGAAGATAAACGTGAAACAGTGAAATATAGGCATATTGTTGGTGGTGCTTGTGTAGAAACAGAGGAAAAATATTGTCCGCTTATTGAAGCCGCCCCCATTGACCAATGTAATGATTGCAGCCCTGCCTGTAATGAGTGTCAGTATTGTGATTTGGTAAAAGGCGAATGTAAGACAGATGATTCAAAAGAAGGTACAACTTGTTCAGCGGGATCATGTCATCTGTGCCAATCTGGTGTGTGTACGCCCCAAATGACCTCAAAAAAAGTAAGAAAGACTATTGGAGGTGTTTGTCAGGAAGTTGAAGTTTCCTATTGCCCGATGGATGGAGAACCAACCGATGAATGTGCAGATTGCAGCCCTGCCTGTAATGATTGTCAGTACTGTGATTTGGTAAAAGGCGAATGTAAGACTGATGATTCAAAAGAAGGAGCAACCTGTTCAGCGGGAAGTTGCCATCAGTGTGAATCAGGAGAATGTAAGGATCAAACAACCCATACAACGATTATTAAAATTGTGGGTGAAGAATGTAACTCTCAAGAAGTGAGTTATTGTCCCATTACAGATCCCACACCTACTTCGGATACATGTATCCCTTGTTTACCCGAGTGCAATGAGTGTCAAAAATGTGATTTATCTAAAGGAGAATGTATTTCGGACGAATCTAATAATGGTCCCATTGATCAATGTCATAAGTGTAATAATGGAAAACTTGAAATAGATTCAAGTAATATTCCAAGTGAATTAGGGGCTTCTTGCATTCAAGAATGTGGATGTAGTTTAGAAAGTTCTCTAATTTGTTCTTCAAACAATGTGTGTGAGTGTGCTCCTGATAGTGTTAAGGGTGATGTGAATGCTAGTTGCTCTAATAATTGTTCTTGTGCCCCGGGATTGGTTTGTAAGACTGATGCTAAATTAGAAGGGGGAGCATATTATGTCGATAATTTGAGTGGAAGAATTAATTCTTGTCAATGTCCTCCACATAAGGCGGGATACGATTTTTACTTACCAGGTGAGGGAGAGCCTTGTTCTGAATGGAGACTTGGCTCTTCTAGTTGTTGCCATGTAAAATATGGTTTATATTGTCGAAATGGTATAGCAACTAAACCGCCATCTTGTTTGTTTGGAGAATGGACTCAGACTTGTGCAGAGTGTCTAGATAATAGTGAATGTCCAAAAGGGAAATTTTGTCATGTT
>JAZUJZ010000075.1:0-22464 GCA_045643025.1 Alphaproteobacteria bacterium | reverse complement strand
TTTGATGCCTGTGTTTGTGCTTCGGGATATAAAATGGAGGGAGGAAGGTGTGTTGCTTCTGATTTTGCAAATCTTGAAAAACATCCGGGGGGTGTCAAGACTGCCGCCCAATATGCCGCCGCGACAGAATTTCAACGGGGTAATTTTTTAAAGCAAATTAATGCCCAATATGCCTATGAAAAAGGATATACCGGATTTTTAACCCAAACGAACGGCGATGATGTTTCCTTATCCAAGCAAAGAATTAAAGTGGGTGTATTGGATACGGGGGTTGATTTAACACACACGGATTTGCATTTTGTTCAAGATAAATCGGGAAAAGCATACGGGTTAAACTTTGATTACGGACCGTGCAGAAATGGGGATACAAGTTATTGTTACGGATTAAAAACACGAAAGACGTCCGGTGGGGTAGATTACGGTGATTTTGTTTTTTATAAAAGTGGTGCAGATGATTATGAAGTCATTATAGCGGGCAATAATGCCGACGGTTGGATGACCAATAGTTTGCTCAGCTCAACATTTGCTAATTATGCCAATGATTATAACTGGGATGATTTAAAAAATGACCCGGCCCCTCATGATATTACACAAAAGAGTATAGATTCCGATACGAATACCAGCGAAGGAGATCACGGAATGCATATTGCGGGAATTATCGGGGCCACTATGAATGATGCGGTTATGTCCGGTGTTGCGCCGGAGGCCGAAATTTTCGGAATATCCCGTCCCCAAGAATATACCGTAACTGCATCCGGCTCAAAAATTCGTGTAGGTTTTGGGTTTGCGGAAAGTTTTCAAGCATTTGCCGATGCAGGTGTTCCCGTTGTGAATATGAGTTTTGGTCCAACGGCGACCGCTGATCAAAAAACTTGGGTATCCTATGGGGTGGGAAAGGATGCTTCTCTATTCAGTTCGGACAGCAGAATTAAGTCGTATCAAATTGCTGCCCAAAACAACATAATCAGCGTTGTGGCGGCGGGAAATGAGGGAAATGATAAGCAGGCCTCAATTGATAGTGCTATTCCGTTAACCAAGGATTTTAACGGGGGAACATACAACCTCAATAATTTATTTATTACGGTGGCGTCTGTGGATAAAAACAATCAATTGGCTTCCTATTCACAAACCTGTGGGGCGGCGCAAGGCTATTGTTTGGTGGCCCCCGGTGGTGATATGAACCGGGGATATGCGACTGTGAATCAAGAATATCTAGATAGACATATCACCTATACCGAATATCTGAAGGCCTATAATGATGTTCCCAAAAATTGGGGGATTTATTCCACTGTTCAAAATGCATCCCATAGCAAAGAATCCAATAACCTTGCCTATGGGTATATGCAGGGGACATCTATGGCAACACCTGTGGTAACCGGTTCTGTTGCATTGTTAAAGAGTGCTTATCCCTATTTGGAAAATCAAGATATTGTGGAAATTTTGTTCCGCAGTGCCAGTCACGATTTGGTTGGTTGGGGCACGGAAGTTTATGATAATGTTCATAAAATTACTACAAAGGATACTTTAAGCACTTGGACGGATCGATTTGGAAATATCTATCAAATCAGTTCCATTTATGGTCATGGATTGGTTGATTTACAGGCCGCCACAGAACCTTTGGGAAAATTGGCCGTGCCCTTGGGACCGACCACCGCTGATAAAATACCTTTGGTCAATGCAAAATTGGCCTTACCACATCTGTTAAATGCTGATTTAATTCATCGGATGCCGAAAAAGTTAATGGGGTTGGATGATTATAATCGTCCCTTTGATTTATCGGTAGAGGGGTTGGTGAATCGGGCCTATCACACACCAGATACATTCAAACGTTCTTTCCGTTCTTTTATCAGACCTAAACATATCCAAACAACCGGTGTTCAAGATAAATTAAGTTTTGCATTTTCATCTGCTCAAATGGAAAATGATTTATTGGGGATGGGCACTTTGGATGTCAATTATCAATTTAATGAGACTGCTTCTATGAAGTTTTCATATCGTTCGGATATTTTGAATGAAAAAGATATTTCTGAAAGAAATTTGGCCAATCCTTTTGTGGATATGGTGGATAGTTATGGTTTTGCACAATCGTTTCATTTGAACAAAGATTTATCATTTTCTGTGGGTGGGACATTTGGGAAAAATGGTTTTTATGAAACAGATGAAGAAAAAGAAGATGACTTTCATCGTTCTATGTATGCTTTTGATACTTCGGTCGTTTATAAACCTCACTCTCAATTAAAATTACAATTGGTGGGGGGAATTGTGCGAGAAAAAGATGCTTTGTTGGGTATCAATGGAACAGGGATTTTTGATACGGATAATGGGACAACGGCCTTTACCGGTGGCATTTTGGAATATTCTCCGATGGTGCCCTTTACCCTATCTGCGGCCTATTATTATGGACGCAGTCGTGTGCCGACAGCCCATGGATTGGTTTCTTTTGATCATCTTGTCAGTGATAGTTTTGCCTTTGAGGCCAAATATCAACCGGATGAAAAGAATACCTTTGGTCTGCAATTTTCATCACCTTTAAGAATTAATAAAGGAAATGCTTTGTTTAATATCCCTGTGGCTCGGGATTTATATTCGGAAAGTGTTATTTATGAACAAATGAAATTAGGTCTGAAACCCACTGCTCGGGAGTATGATTTAGGGTTATATTATCTGACTCAACAGGAAATGTACGATTTTCGCTCTGAATTGATGATGCGGTTAAATCCTGATCATATGGATCATGTGAAACCGGATTATCGGGCAATATTTGGATTATCTATGAAGTATTAAAGGAGTCATTATGAAAAAAATCATTATGTTGGTCTCTTGTTTGTCTTTGATGGCCTGTGTCTCTGAACAGGAACGTCAAGAATCTTTGTATCGTTTTGAAGAAACAATGCGCAATCAATGTGAACACCAATTAGGATTTCGAACGGGGACACAAAATTATATGAATTGCCGAATGTTTTATGATGAGTATTTGACCGCTCAAGGATATAGTTTGGATTATATGAGTTTTTCAACGGCACAAAGCATTCAAAATCAAATAGGTCTTTTGAACAGTCAATGTTCCCGCTATTGGGGAACATCGGGAATCAGTGGCAACAATCTGTGGGCTTGTGTGCAACAATTGGGGAATAAGACCATACAAGAGGCGGCCCATCAAAAAGAATTGAAAGAACAAGAGGAACTCCTCACTCGTTCTATTTCTGCCGGACAAACAGATGCTTATGATAGTGCCCGATTACAAGATAGAATTGATGCCGAACGGGAAAAAGTTGCTAAAGCAACAGGTAAAAATCCCAAAAAAGTGGAGTGCAGAACCTATACTAAATCCAATGGTTATGTGCAGGTTAAATGTAAATAGCCATTCTGATTTTTGAAAAAATACTACGCCTGTTTTAATTCCGTGATGCCCATAATGTGTGACAGGTTATCTATCACATCCGGGGTCAAGGTATAATGTTGGGGTAATTCTAATTCAACATTATAATCGTTGGATTTTAAAATAATAAATATCTTACTGCGGCCGGTTGGAACAGAAGATAATTGTTGTTTAATTTCTGAAATAGCTTTGGTATCATGCAGGTGAATAATCAAACTGGTGGCCGTTTGGGCCATAGCGTCAGCCAGATACGTCACATCATTGATATTCACTCGAATCTGTTCCTCATCTTCTCGTTTAATGGCGTTCAATGTGAGCAACAAAGGTTGTCCGGATTTGAGTTTTTCTCGATGTTTTTCTAACACATCCGAAAAACACATCAAATCAAAAGAACCCGATTTATCACTGGCTGATACAAAAGCATAACGTGTTCCTTTTTGGCTGATTCTTTCTCGGACATTAGATACAATTGCCGCAATACAGGTTCGGACGGCTCCGCTGGTTTTAACCATGGGTTCAATTTCTGTATAATCTACGGCTCGTAATCTTTCCAAAACTGTAGCAAAAGAATCTAACGGATGGGCGGAAAGATAGAAACCCAAGGCCTCCTTTTCATGCTCCAATTTTTCCATTTGAGACCATTCAGGGCAACGATTTAATTTTAAAGCATTGGCAGAAAGATCTGCCCCAAATAATCCCATTTGGGAACTATTTCTGGTTTGTGTGGCTTGATTGGCATAGGATACCAAATTTTCCACATTGTTAAAAACTAAAGCCCTGTTTTTTTCTAAACATTCAAAGGCCCCCGCTTTGGCCAAATTTTCCACGTAACGTTTATTGAGGGCAGATACATCCACCCGAGAAACAAAATCTTGCAGAGATTTAAAGGAACCATTTTTATGACGTTCTTCAACCACTTGTTGCATGCCTGCTTCCCCGACATTTTTGACAGCAGAAAGGGCATAGCGGACTTTCCCGTCTTGGACGGTAAAATTAACCTCTGATTGGTTGATGTCCGGAATTAAAACATCAATATTATGGGATAAAATATCTTCTTTAAAAACGGCCAATTTATCGGTATTGATTTTATCCAAAGTCATGGTGGCCGCCATAAATTCGGCTGGGTAATGTGCTTTTAAGTAAGCAGTTTGATAGGCAATATAGGCATAGGCCGCCGCATGGGCTTTATTAAAACCATAGGAAGCAAATTTGGCCATTTTATCAAAGACCAATTCTGCAATTTTCGGATCCACATTTTTTTCTTTGGCACCTGCCAAAAATTTGACCTTTTGTTCGGGCAGGAGTTCGGCTTTTTTCTTTCCCATAATACGACGTAAAAGGTCTGCGCCCCCTAAAGTAAAGCCCGCCATTTCACGGGAAATTTGCATAACCTGTTCCTGATAAATCATAATACCATAGGTTTCTTTTAGAATTGGCTCTAACATCGGGTGCATATAGTCGGGCTTTTCCAACCCTTTTTTGACCGCAATATAGGTGGGAATTGAATCCATAGGCCCCGGACGATACAGCGATACCAAAGCCACAATGTCTTCAATTTTATCCGGTTGCATATCGTGCAAGATTTTTTTCATTCCCGTTGATTCCAACTGGAATACACCCGTTGTATCTGCTGCCCGCAGGAGTTTAAAGGTTTCTTCATCATCTAAGGGCAGGTGATCTACATCCACTTCAATGTTGCGTTTTTTAAGGAGTTCTAAAGTCTTTTTAATGGTGGTTAAAGTTTTAAGTCCCAAAAAGTCAAACTTAATCAGACTCGCTTCTTCCACATACTTCATATCGTATTGAGTGACGGGCATATCGGACGAAGGGTCTTTATAAATCGGAACGATTTCATCCAACGGTTTGTTGCCAATCACCACGCCTGCGGCATGGGTGGAAGTATTGCGGAATAACCCCTCTAATTTGACGGCAATGGCAAATAATTCTTTGACTTGTTCGTCTTTTTCAATTTCTTCTTTCAGACGGGGTTCTTGCTCAAAGGCCTTTTCCAGTGTTATTTTCGGATCGTTTGGAATCATTTTTGACAGCATATCTACTGTTTTGAAAGGAACCTGCATGACACGTCCGACATCTCGAATAACGGCCTTGGCCTGTAATTTACCAAAGGTAATAATCTGGGCAACATGGTCAAAGCCATAATGATTTTGAACATATTCAATGGTTTTTTCCCGTTTTTCCTGACAAAAATCCACGTCAATATCCGGCATATTCACACGTTCCGGATTTAAGAATCGTTCAAACACCAAATCAAACCGCATGGGGTCAATATCTGTAATCATTAAGCACCAAGCAACCACTGATCCGGCTCCTGAACCACGACCGGGACCAACGGGAACACCATGTGATTTAGACCATTGAATAAAATCTGCCACAATTAAGAAATACCCGGGGAATCCCATTTGCTTAATGACGCCCAATTCAAACTCCATCTGTTTGCGATATTTGGCAACTTCGTCGGGGGGACGTCCTTCCATCCGTTTTTTGAATCCTTCTTCGGCCATGTCGCACATATATTCGGCCTCAGTTTTTCCATGACAATCAAAGTTCGGGAAAGCGGGTTTTTTCTTTCGCGCCATAAAAGCACATCGTTGGGCAATTAAAACAGTGTTCGCCAATGCTTCCGGTAAATCGGCAAATAATTGGCACATCTGTTCTTCTGTTTTTAAGTAGTGTTCAGGGGTCAAATGTCGTCTGTCTGTATCTGCCAACACTTTTTTTTCGGCGATACACATCAATGCATCTTGTGCCTCATACATATCAGGGGTTAGGAAAAAGGCCTCGTTGGTGGCAACGATAGGAATATTTAATTCTTGGGCAAGGTTTAAGAATTTTGGTTCACAAATTTGTTCTGATTCCATTTGATGACGTTGTAATTCAATATACAATCGATCCCCAAAGGCCTCTTTTAGTTTTTGGGTCAATTGCTTGGCCCATTGTGTTTTTCCAGACAGAACAGCCCGTCCGATTAACCCTTCACATCCACCTGTTAAGCAAATCAATCCCTGGGTATGTTGAAAAAGTTCATCCAATGTAATATGGGGTGTTTGTTGTTTATCCTGTCCCATGTAATAGGCAGAAAACAATTTCAGTAAATGTTGATACCCTGTTTCGTTTTGAACCAGTAAAACAACTTTATCAAAGGTTTCTTTTTCATCCAGATGATTCCCCCCCGGTTCTGTGGGAGTTTTAACCAATAATTGAGTCCCTAAAATGGGTTGAATACCCAAAGGGGGCATTTCGTGCATCATTGCCATAGCCCCGCAGATGTTCCCGGAATCGGTCATCGCAATGGCCGGCATATTATTGTCGGCGGCCCACTTGGCCAATTTAGGCATTTTAATAGCCCCCTCTAACAGAGAATAGGCCGTATGAACACGTAAATGTATAAACTTTGGTTGCATGGAAAAATTATATCAAATTTTACCCGAAAAATCAATGTATAAAAACGCTTGCTTTTTGGGGAGAAATTTGATATAATAGCCGACGGATTGAATAAATCCTTTCTCCCACATTGCAGGGGGATGATACCCGAAAGGGACAAACCAAGGGTGGTCTGTCTTTGAAAAATCCGGGTATAACAACCAAAAGGAAAGAAAAAAGATCATGTCTTTTTATGAAAACTTATTTGTGGTGCGTCCTGATTTGACACAAGCCAAAGTGGATGAATTGACCGCAAAATACGCCAAAGTCATTACTGACAAAGGTGGAAAAGTCGTTAAACAAGAAAATTGGGGTTTACGTGATTTGGCCTATAAGATTCAAAAGAATCGTAAGGCATATTATGTATTGGCCTATATTGATGCACCGGCGGCCGCTATTATTGAAATGGACCGTTTGATGCGCTTGGATGAAAATTTGTTGCGTTATTTAACAACAAAAATTGATGAAATTCCAGAGGGTGCTTCTGTGATGATGGAACCCAAATCCCGTCGCACAAAAGAAGATAAAATTGATGTTCAAGTGTCTGAAGGAGAAGAATAATGGAAATGAAACATACTCATGGTTGCCCTTTTTGTGGCGCTGGTGTTAAAGAAATTGACTATAAAGATGTCAAAACTTTATCCCGTTATATTACTGAAAACGGTAAAATTATTCCCGGACGTATGTCAAATTTGTGCCGTTATCATCAGACCAAACTGACAAAAGCAATTAAAAAAGCACGCATTGTGGCTTTATTACCTTTTGTTAATAACGATTAAGGAGATTCAAAATGGAAATTATTTTATTGGAACGGATTGATCGTTTGGGTCAAATGGGTGATGTGGTCAATGTTAAAAATGGTTATGCACGTAACTATTTGTTTCCACAACATAAGGCCCTGCGTAAAACAGCAGATAATATGAAATTATTTGAATCAAAACGTAAAGAATATGAGGCCCATAATGAATTGTTAAAGACTCAGGCCGAAGAATTAGCCAAGAAAATGGCCGGTTTGTCTGTGACAATTATTCGTCAAGCGGCCGAAACAGGTCAATTGTATGGCTCTGTGACGGGGCGTGATATTTGCGATGCGATTGCTGAAGCTGGATTTAAGGTAGAACGTCGTCAAGTCAAAATTAACGAGGCCTTTAAGGTTATGGGAATTTTTGATGTGGCTTTGGCCTTACACCCGGATGTTGAACAAACAGTTCGTGTGGTCATTGCTCGTTCTGAAGCAGAAGCTAAAAAGGTTAAGGAAAAGAAAACAACCAAGGCAAAAGCCGAAAAGGTTGAAGCTCCGAAAGCCGAAGCAGAAGCAAAAGCTGAATAAGTTCAAATATTCAAAATTAAAGACCGTCCAAATTGGACGGTCTTTTTTTGTTCACATGAGGCGTTTTATTTCTTTAATTCACTGGTGCAGTGCGGACAACGTGTTGCACCGACAGGAATTTGACTGCAACAATACGGACAAACTTTTTCGGAAGGTGGAACAGGGGCTTTTGCCTCTTTGGCTTCCATTTTTTCACGTAAAGTATTAATGGCTTTAATCAATAAAAACACCGCAAAAGCGACGATGATAAAGCTGATCATTGCATTCAAAAATAATCCGTAGTTAATGGTGACGGCACCGGCTTTTTGGGCCGCATCCAAACTGGCATAAGGACCAGGGACAGAGCCATCCATCAATTTGACATAAAGATTGGAAAAATCCACTTTACCCAGTAATAATCCCAATGGGGGCATTAAGACATCTTTAACCAAAGAATCTACAATCTTACTGAAACTGGCACCGATAATAATACCGACGGCCATATCTAACACATTGCCTTTCAGGGCAAACTTTTTAAATTCATTGAGTGCATTTTTTAGCATATGATCTCCTTTCTGATTAATCAAATTTTTTTTAGCATAATTTTGTATTTTTGTAAAGTAAAATCCACAAGGGGTATTTCATTGACAAAAATCGGAACCTGTGGTAAAATAGACAGTATAGGAGGAACATAAAATGACTAAATACCCATATCTGAAAGAAATCTTAAAAACGGTTGGTAAAGCTGCCCTATGGACGGGTGTTACCTTGGCTGCGGGGGCGTTTACCTTTGAATTTGCGGCTGTTTATGTAAATCTTTTGGCCGCCGGATATATTGCAGGAGGAGCCGTTACAGCTATCGGTGCGTTTGCAACGCTGCGTAGTTTTATTAAAAATGTGGCGACAATGCGTCAAAGGGTAGAAGCTCAAAAAGAAAAAGAAGCTGTTCAAGAGCAATTTCAACAAATGGATCGCAAAATTCAAAAATTGGAAAGAAATCCTACCCAGAAAACTCAGGAACAACGTGGCAAAAAGATTGCCCATCGTCGGTTAAATCCTGCGATCTTAAATAAATTAAGACATCAAAAAACATACAGTGATGCAGCATAGGAGGATTGAAATGACAGAAAAAACAATCACGGTAAAACCCGAAGAACTCAAACAAATGGTTAAAGAGGGAGTGCGTGAAGAATTAAAAAACCAACGTGCCAAAAAATTAAAGAAAAAATTGGTGATTTTGTTGGCTGGTTTATCTTGTTTAGGGGGCGGTATTGTCGGTGCCAAACAATATTTTAAAACAGAGTTTGATAAAACAAAATCTGAGGTGCGTGTTTCCACAAAAGAAATGCGACAAGAGGCCCATGCAGAATTAGATCATATAACCGGAACCAATAAAGTCTTGGGTGCTTTTGGACATATGGGTGGACGGTTTGCCCAATGGTTAAGGATTCAACAAGCAAAAGATAAAAAATAATGAAATATGAAAATCCCCACTTTTGTGGGGATTTTTTTATCTTTGAAAACTTCTGGTATAGAGCATTCGTAGTTCTTCTTTTGCTTTTGAACGTTGGTTGGATTCTGCCTTCAAATGACATGTTCGGGCGTGGATTCTTTGTTTTCTACCGATTTTAATTTGTCTTGTTGATTTCATTTTTTTTTCCTTTCCTGTTATAAAAATTATTATAGCATAAAAGTATTAAAAAGGCAATTTTTGTTTGACAAAAAATAAAAAATCCTGTATAATTCACCATATTACACAGGATTAAAAATGCAACAGTTAAAAACTTTTTCTCATCATTTTGAACGCTTTTTAGCGTTGTTGTGCCTGTTGTTGGGGTTCGCCCCCGTCTTATCTTAATTTTTTTATCACTCTTTTTTCAATTTTAATCAATATACAAACTAAAGGAATTATATGCGTACAGATCGTACAGTCCCATCAAATCGGGAAGTTATTCAGGCAATTAAAGAAAATTCACCCAAAAACAGTAAATGTGTGGATAGTGATTTATTAAAAATGCAGGGTTTTTGTTTGGTGGCATGGGTCATTGAGCAAGCCATTTCTGAAAATCAAGGGTTGTATATGGCTTTGGCCTCCCAATATAGTAATGGCAAATTTCATAATCTTTTGCGAACGATTCCCTGTCGCTACTATATAGAAAATGGTAAAAAAAAGATTACCACAGCACCTTTTGGATATTTCCCGTCTGGTGATAAGGCATCTTTATTGGAAAAAACAGGTGAAAATGGGGTTAATGTGAATCTGGTTTGCTCGGGAAAAATGATTTCTCAAATCCATATTCATGGAGAAAAAGAGCATCGTTTGGTATAAAAAGTATAAAAAATACCTTTTTTTATTGAAAAATCACATTTTTATTAAATTTTTACTTGACAAAGGCCGATAAATCGGCATAAAGTCATATTACAAGCATAATGAGGTGCTTGAATTATTAACTTTTGAAAGGAAATAAAATGAATAAAACAGAATTTGTGGAAGCCGTTGCTAAATTAGCCGGATTATCAAAAGCCGCTGCAGCTGATGCTGTTAATGCTGGTTTGGAAGTAATTGCCAAAGCTTTGAAAAAAGGTGATTCAGTTCAATTGACTGGTTTTGGTACATTTGCCGTTGCTAAACGTGCTGCTCGTACAGGTCGCAATCCTGCTACAGGTAAAACAATTAAGATTGCTGCTTCTAAAGCTCCTAAATTCAAAGCCGGTGCTTTGTTGAAAAAAGCTGTGAAGTAATTCAAGCTTACTTTTTAAAAAGTAAAGAATCCCCGTTGTATTCAACGGGGATTTTGTTTTGGTGCTTTATTATTTAAGATTTTTGGATTTTCGTTATTTTCTTACTCATGTGTTGGGGTTTTCCTTTCTAATGCTTTAGGATGAGGAATAACATCTGTCTTTTTCAGATGTTCTGACAGTTTTGGAGAAATTAATTGAATCAGATTCGTTGGTTTTATATTCTGAAAATAAGGGATGACATCAGTTCGATATGTTCCATTCATTAAACGCTGGCAAAAGGTTGGCCATTCTTTTTTGATGATATCTCGTTCATCTTGGATATTTTCTCGGCCTTGCATCCATGCTTCGGTTGCGACTTTTTCGGGTTTTATTTTACCAAGCAAACATGATTCCAATTTGTCAAATTCGGCATCAGACATCCGTTTCCAACCATGATGAGCAGTTGTATCTCGTTCAATAGATATTTTATAAGCTAATTCCGAAAAAGTCTTATAATCTTTACCAAAGCGAACCAGTTTTTGTCCGACACCCAGTGCATACTGTTCAATTGCTTCGCGTTTTTTATCCTCGGCATTGCCTTTAGCTTTATCATACAATTCTTTGAAATATCCGACACGTGGATCTTTATAGAGTTCTTTTTTTATTTCTTCAGTATTTGGATAAGATTTTTTATGAGTTTCTATATATTGATCTATTTCTAAGGCCACAGCTGCACCGATTGCTTGTGCATCCAGTTCATTGGTTATGGCATAACCGATGGCATTTAATATATGACTTTTTAACTTGGGAATATTATAAGAATGCCGCATCTCATGGGGAAGTAATGAAATCCAGTCATATTTGCTGACCATCCGACCATTTTGTGTTTTGCCATAGGCCACCTGAATATGTGTTCCTGTATTCCGCCCTAAATCAAGGGCATTTTTAAATTCTTCAACCGACAATGGTTTCGGTAAATGAGCATTGTAATTAAAAATTCTTAATGCCGTGGGAGAATGGACCATTAAATCTAACATCTCACGCATGTCTTTGATAAAGTTTGATGAACCGATGATTGTTAAAGATTTATGACTATCCGGTAAAATATAGTCAAACTTTATGTCTTGAGATAATTCTGTTAATCGTTTTTTCATTGACATTTATACTTCTCACTTTTTTGTGAAAATATCATATAAAATCCTATTTGTCAAATGGGTAAGTAACAGTGGTTATACTATAATTTTAATATATACCCCAAAAAGTATCACGATAACAAACAACTGGTGCGGCTGAGAAGACTCGAACTTCCACGGACTTTCATCCACAAGCACCTCAAGCTTGAGCGTCTACCATTCCGCCACAGCCGCAGCGGTCTTATCATACCAAATTTTTCCATCTATTGCAATGAAAAAATTTTATACCCATCTGATAGAAACAGGAGGTTTCGCATGATTCCATTAACACCATTACCTTATAATTATACTGCCTTAAATCCGGTTATCAGTACACAAACACTGCATTATCATTATGATAAACATTATTCGGGATACGTTACCAAAACAAATGAATTGATTCAATCCAGTCCGATGGATCATATGAATTTAACGGAGTTAGTTTTGTTTTCGGCTGAGGATAAAAAATTGATAAAGATATTTAATCAATCTGCCCAAGTATGGAATCATGAATTTTATTGGAATAGTTTGACAACGGAGGAGAAAAATAAATACTTATCTGATGATTTAATGACGGCCGTTATCAAAAACTTTGGCTCTGTGAATCAATTAAAAAATGATTTGATTCGTCAAGGTTTGGCCCATTTTGGTAGTGGTTGGTTGTGGTTAATTGCCCAGCCGGGAAAGTTAAAAATTCAAACGACATCAAATGCCCAAACACCACTGACCCAAAAAAATACAGTCCCTTTGTTGTGTATTGATTTGTGGGAACACACCTATTATTTAGATTGGCAAAATTTACGTAAAGATTATCTTCAAGGTGTTTTGGACAACTTGATTAATTGGCAGTTTGCGAATCAGAATTTGCAGAAATTGACAGATTTTTAAAGGTGTGGTATAATATACCATCATATATTAAAAAGGAGAAAAATAATGAGTAAAATTGCCGATGGTCATTTGGTAGGGTTTAGCGATATGTCAGATTTAGAAGAATCACCGGAAGATAGAGAAGAACCAAGAGGTTTGGAAAGTCACTCTGATAACAGAGACCCTGATGCCCCTTGGCCTTTTCAGACAGAAGTATACTCTAGACGAAGCCAACAATTAGCTACGTTGCTTACAAACCCACGCAGATATAGAACCAAATAGTTTTTTGTCTTAAATCTCCCAAAATTGGGAGATTTTTTTAATCCAGTTTCCCACAGCAATATTTATATTTTTTTCCGGAACCGCAAGGACAGGGTGCATTACGGGAAATCCTTGCATTTGGTAAAGGGGATGATTGCTCTGTTTGCTCATTTGTTGTGCTTGGGAGTTCCCTGGGTGGTGTTTGAGTTCTTGCCTGTATTTTTAACTCTGCAAAGCCCAAAATCTTCGTGACACGTTCTCTCAGTTTATCCAACATTCCTTGAAACAACACAAAGGCCTCGTGTTTGTATTCAAATAAAGGATTCTTTTGGGCATAGGCCCGTAATCCGATGGATGTTTTCAAAAAATCCAAACTTTTCAGGTGTTCTTTCCATGACTGATCCACCGTTTGAACAAGGAGAGAACGTTCAATATCTGTTTGGGCTTCTTTGGGTAAAGGCGCCATTTTTTGTTCCCACGTTTCTTTTCCTATTTTGACAATTCGTTCAACAATATCTTGGGGTGTTAAACCGGATTCGGATTTCCATGATTCAACGGGGGCATCAATCCCTGTGAGTGTATAGAGTTCATCGTGCAAGGATTTTAAATCCCAATCCTCGGGTGAGGTGCGTTCTGGTGCATAGGAATAAATCAGATTTTCAAAACAATCCTTTTGCATATCAAATAAAATATCACGTACTTCGCCGGACTCCAATAATTCACGTCGTTGTTCATAAATGATTTTTCTTTGATCATTCATGACATCATCGTATTTTAACAGGTTTTTACGCACATCAAAATGGTATGCTTCCACTTTTTGTTGTGCTTTGGCAATGGCTTTACTGATCCAAGGATGAACAATGGATTCTCCCTCTTTTAACCCCATGGTGCGTAAAATCGAACCAATTCGTTCCGAACCAAAAATACGCATCAAATCATCCTCTAAGGAAACATAAAATTTACTCAATCCCGGGTCACCTTGTCGTCCGGAACGCCCACGCAGTTGATTATCAATTCGGCGACTTTCATGACGTTCAGATCCCAATACATATAAACCGCCCGCTTGCAAAGCAATTTGTTTGTTTGTATTGATTTGTTCTTTGATAGTTTTTGCCAAAGTATCCGGATCTGCTTCCGGATTTTTGGCTTTTTCATCGGCAAAACGCATTTCAAAATTACCACCCAGTTGAATATCCGTTCCTCGGCCAGCCATATTAGTGGCAATTGTAATGGCACCGGGGACACCGGCTTGGGCAATAATCTGTGCTTCACTTTCATGGTGACGAGCATTTAAGACGTTAAAAGTTAAATTTGTTTTCTTTTTAAGTAAATCTGCCAAAATTTCGGATTTTTCAATACTGGTTGTTCCCACCAAAATAGGTTGATTCCTTTTATGTGCTTTTTGAATTTCATCAATGATGGCTGTATATTTTTCGTTGGCAGTCCGATAAATAACATCTTGTTCATCTTTTCTGGCCAGGGGTTTATTTGTCGGAATTTCAATAACTTCCAATTTATAAATATCATCAAATTCGGCCGCCTCTGTCATGGCTGTTCCCGTCATACCCGCTAACTTGGGATACAGGCGGAAATAGTTTTGGAAAGTAATGGAGGCCAAGGTCTGATTTTCGGGTTGAATGGCAACGCCTTCTTTGGCTTCCAATGCTTGATGCAGCCCATCAGAATAGCGTCGTCCGTCCATAATACGTCCCGTAAATTCATCAATGATCATGACTTTATTGTCTTTAACAATATAATCAACATCTTTTTGGAAAAGGGTATGAGCTCTGAGGGCTTGTTCCATATAATGGACATATTCCACATTGTTGGCATCGTAAAGCCCCCCCGTAATCAAACCGCTTTCTTGCATCAGATTTTCCATAAACTCTGTTCCAAGTTCTGTCAGGGTCACATTTTTGTGCTTTTCATCTTTTTCGTAATGTTCCGGACGAATAGAACTCATTAAAGCATCCATTTTTTGATAGGTCATTGAGGAATCTTCTGCTTGTCCGGAAATAATGAGGGGGGTTCTGGCCTCATCAATTAAAATGGAATCTACCTCATCCACAATAGCATAATAAAAGGGACGCTGGACCATTGTTTCTTTGCTGAAAGCCATATTATCCCTCAGATAGTCAAACCCCAATTCGTTATTGGTGGCATAGGTAATATCCGCATGATAGGCCTTCCTTTTTTCCGCAGGGGGCATCTTGGAACTTAAACATCCCACGGTCAATCCTAAAAAGCGATAAATTTTTCCCATCCATTCGCTATCTCTTTTGGCCAAATATTCATTAACGGTAACAACATGAACACCCTTGCCCGTTAAAGCATTTAAATAGACGGGTAAAGTGGCAACCAACGTTTTGCCTTCACCTGTTTTCATTTCGGCAATTTTATTATCAAACAGGACCATCCCCCCCAATAACTGCACATCAAAAGGACGTAATCCCAATACGCGTTTAGCGGCTTCTCGCACTGTTGCAAAGGCCTCGGGTAAAAGATTTTCTAAAGTTTCCCCATTCTTGAGGCGTTCTCTATACTCGGTCGTTTTTGCCGTCAATTGGGCATCGGTTAAATTTTGGAAAGTTTCTTCTAATGCATTGATTTTCTTGATAACTTTTTTAAATTTTTTCAGGTATCTTTCATTTGCTGATGCAAACAGGGATTTCAAAATCATATTCATTCCTTTTGTCTATAACATAATATGTTAGACATAGTCTTTTTTGGTCAAAAAGTCAATACTAAAAGCGATAAATTATTTCCCTAATAGCAGGTCATTAGCCGTTTGTAAATTACCCGAATAGCCACACTCCTTTTTACCAACGAAGGGTAAGTTGGGATCAACCAATTGGTTGGCGTAATAGAGCAAATCTGAACACTCTTGGGGGGTAAACGTAAAATGATAGGGCGTAATCGTTTTGGATTTTTGTTTTTTTTCTGTTTTGTTTTGACAGGCCTCTATGCATTCTGGAGAAGGAAGCAGATAGAGTAATTTTCTCTGATTTTGACGCAGTAAAATGATAACCACTTTTTTAATATCTTGAACCATACTGCCATCGGGGAGTTTCATTCCCTTTTGCACAATAAATTGATGATCCATGTTATCCATTAAAATAGGTTGATTATTTTCGTTGGATACAAAACGATAAGTTTCATTGGGGTCAATAAAACTTTGTCTTTCCGCCACCTTGGCACAATCACATTGGGAAAGACTGACGGTTTTCTTTTTGGGTAATACAGTTGGGGTTGCTTGACACGAAAAGACCTTTCCATTTAAATATTCTTGGGCCTCTTTTGGCGTGATTTTTTTGTCATGTAATAAATAGTAAATACCCAAATTTTCTTGGGCAACCGGACAATCTAATAAAACGGCACGCCATAAATAGAAAAACGCCTCTTTTTCATCGGCTGTAACCCCTTGTAATCCAAACAAAGAATAAATACCCATAATGTTATTGGCAAGGGCTGAACGTTGCTCTGTGGCCTGTTTCATTATGGGCAGACCATTCTTTGGATTATAGTATTGACTGTCCGGATTTAAATAGAGCAATCCGATATTTTGGGCAACATGTCCCTTTTCTTCGGTTGTTAATAAGGGGGTTTTGAGGGCTTTTGTATAAAGAGTGATGGCTTGTGGAAAACTACCTTGTTGATAAAATTGATCCCCTTGCACAATGAGGGCAGAACCGTTTTCTCCCCGAATGGATTGTTGCAGTAAGTCATTACTTTTCCAAGAATTTGGAAAGCGTTTATAAATTTCAAACAGGGCTTGATATGCTTGATTTTCCTCTGCCCAAGGGGCCCAAATACTTAGCGCTGTTTCTTCGTCATCAAAACCGCATTGGGTATAGAGTGCTTCTTGGCGTGAACGTTCTGCTTCCAACAGTCGTGTCTGACACTCTGTTTGAGATAAAACAGGTAAAGATATTCCTAATAGTAATACCGATAAAAGTATATTGAATTTCATGGCGTCTCCTCTTTGGATTTATCTATAGCATTGTTTTTTTGAAACTGCAAGCATAATTTGCTTGACAAACGTTGTCTTTGTCGCTAACCTTTTGATATGAGACAAATGTTCATATTATTGATATTACTGACTCTTGTGGCGTGTGGACGTATTTCTAAGGTTAAATCGCCAGAGGGAACAACCTATCCGGGGGTGTATGTTGTGCATGATTAGAAAAAAAACTTCTTCTCAAACTCTCAAAAAACCGAAAGCAATGGCTTTTTTCGGGAGTTCCAGTAAAAAAATTACTGTGCAATGTTTGAATACAGTGTTTCGGACGGGACAATTACTGGCGGAAAATGGCATTACCTATGTCTATGGGGTTGGCGATGACGGTATGATGGGGGCAGGGTATCGTGGCGTTCGCAGTTTGGGCGGAAAAGTTTTTGGTGTGACCACCCCTTTATTATTGAAACGTCAGTGTGAACACCCCGAAAATTATAAAAAAAACGAATTGGTTGTTATTAATGATTTACAGGAACGTAAAATATTACAGTTGAAAAAGGCAGATGCTTTATTGATTGCCCCAGGCGGATGGGGCACATTGGATGAAATTGCAACTTTCGGGGTGCATTTTAAAATTGGAGATTGGAAAGCGGTACCGATTATTTTTTTAAATTATTGCCATTATTGGGATGGATTTATGAATTTATTGAAAGAAATGAAAAAATCGGGGGCTATTTCTCCGGAGCATTTGAAATTTATCGGTTCTGTGCGCCGTCCTTGTGATATCTTAAAGGAATACTATCGGGTGAAAGAACAAATGAAATAAAGGTTTTGATATTGAAAATTTACAGTGTGTTGATTAAGGAAAGAAAATGAGCTTAAAAGAACCAAATTATAAAGATGAAAATGGCCATATTGTTCATGAAGTATGGACAGATGGTAAATTAGTTTCTATGGAAATTTCAGATTTTGGTGATCTGAACGATCATGGATATTATGAACAAATTCAGTATGATGATTTTGGAAAGAAATCATTTCGAAAAGTTCGGGAACCAATTCAGAATGGATATCATAAATTGGAAGAGTATTATGATAAAGGTTTTTTAACTTCTCAAACCGAAGAAATAGATGCTAATCCCAATATCCTTAAATACCGTCATTTTTATCCGCAAATCACACCGGATGGAACACGGTTGGATAAAGAAATATTGCGTCGTGAAACAATTATCAATCGGACAACAGGAAAAGTACAAGAAAAAGAATTTGCCCTGACGGGTGAGGAAATGGTTCCTGAAAAAAAGAAAATTCCTCTGTCATTTCGATGGAATGGTCGGAATCGTTGAATCAACAAATGTATTTATAAAAAATAAAAAAGGTCAGGAATTTACCCTGACCTTTTTACTATTGTATCAAAATATTTACTCATCCTTCATATCGGGCAGGGTGGTGCGGGTTTTAATTTGTTTTTTATTTATCCGCTCTGTGCGAATTTTGTGTCCCTTTAATAATTGTTGAATTTCATCTCCCGATAAAGTTTCATATTCAATCAGGGCTTTTGCCAAAACATCCAATTCCTTTTTATAGGTTTTTAATAATGTTTGTGTATGACGATAGGCCGTTTGAATGAGATCGGATATGGCCTTATCCACCTGTAACGCAGTGTGGTCAGCCATATTTTTACGTTTCGCAATGGAATAACCCAAAAAAACATCGGATTCCGGTTCTTCAAAGGCAATAGGTCCCAAAGGACTCATGCCCCATTCGGCAACCATTTTTCTGGCAATGGTGGTTGCAACCTGAATATCATTACTGGCACCGGTGGACACTTTATCTTTTCCCAAAATCATCTCTTCAGCCACACGTCCCGCAAATAAAATACTTAAACGAGATTTCAGATAGGTCTGACTTTGTGAATATTTATCCTTTTCGGGTAATTGCATAGTAATGCCCAAAGCTCTGCCACGTGGAATAATTGTCACTTTATGTAAAGGATCAGATTCCGGTAAATGTAAAGAAACAATTGCATGACCTGCCTCATGATAAGCGGTCATTTTCTTTTCTTTTTCATCCATAATTAAACTCCGCCGTTCGGCACCCATCATCACTTTATCCTTTGCATCTTCAAAATCAGCCATTGTAACCATGGTCTTGTTGCGTCTTGCTGCCATCAGTGCTGCTTCATTAACAAGGTTTGCTAAATCGGCACCGGAAAAACCGGGTGTTCCCCGTGCTAAAATATCTAAACGCACATTGGGGGCCATGGGAACTTTACGCACATGAACCTTCAAAATCTCTTCTCGTCCTTTAACATCAGGATTGTTGACAACAACTTGTCTATCAAAACGTCCCGGGCGTAAAAGGGCGGGATCCAATACATCCGGACGATTGGTGGCGGCAATTAAGATAATACCACAATTGGTTTCAAAACCATCCATTTCTACCAGCAATTGGTTGAGGGTTTGTTCCCGTTCGTCATTTCCTCCACCCAATCCGGCACCTCTATGACGACCCACAGCATCAATTTCATCTACAAAAACAATGCAGGGACAATTTTTTTTGGCCTGTTCAAACATATCACGGACACGGCTTGCCCCCACCCCGACAAACATCTCCACAAAATCAGAGCCGGAAATAGAATAAAAAGGAACGCCTGCTTCACCGGCAATGGCTTTTGCTAATAAAGTCTTTCCTGTTCCCGGGGGACCGACCAATAAAACGCCTTTGGGAATTTTTCCCCCTAAACGTTGAAATTTAGCCGGAGATTTCAAAAATTCCACAATTTCCTGTAATTCTTGTTTTGCTTCTTCAATGCCGGCTACATCCTTAAAACGCACCTCATCTTTTCCGGTGAGTAAGCGTGCCTTAGACTTCCCAAAACTTAACGCTTTACCATTACTGGCGGCCATTTGACGCATCATTAACAACCAAAATCCCAAAAACAAAATCATCGGTAACCAAGATAAAATCTTTTCGCCCAAAGATTCCCTTTTTTCCGGAATGGGTTCGGCGGTTAATTGAACTTTGTTTTTTTCTAATAATTGAACCACGCCGGCTTCTTGCGGTAAATAGGTCTTAAAGTCTTTGTTATCTTTGAGTTTTCCCGTTACATTTTGTCCTTGTATCACAACAGACAGAACATTTCCTTGTTCCACTTGTCCGACAAAGTCGGAATAATTTAATTCCTGTATATTTTCTTTTTGAATATCTGTGTATGTTAAATTTGAAAGAAATGCGACCCCCGTAAAGAGTATCAGCCAAATCAATAAACTTTTACCAATTAAGGCCTTTTTTTTCATTTAAGTTTCCTAGGGTTGAAATGAATATACAAAGTTTTCTCCCCTTTCTTATAGTCCAAACGGACTTTTTTTTCAAGTTCTTTTTGCGTGCAAACGGGAATTTTTGGAAAATACATTCCACAAAACGCCTCGGTTTCAATTGAAAAATGAATCTTCCGATATTTCATCGGCGGAAAAGTTTTCTGAACTAAATAGGGGATGTCTTTTAGTCTGGGCGTTGGTGCCCCATAATCACATGTGATTTTAACGGGAGAAAAAATCCAGAAGCGATCCCAAAATCCAGATTCACCTGCTTTGAGGAGTTTTTTCGATTCGGGTGTTCGTAATTCTTTGGTGATAAAAATGCCTTTTTTATGAATGAGAATTTGACAACCGGCAAGGGTAGCGCTTTTTTTTCCGGATAACAGTAATTTTTCCACCGACTCCAATGAAACAGGTTTATCAGAGGGATTTACTTTTGGTAATAATTTTATTAATGCTTTGATACGGATGGCAATGGGAATCATTTCCCACGCAATTTTAGAAATAAAAATGTAGCCCGCCGGATTTAATAAGACACTGTTTTTGATAAAAGAATCCACATAAAAATCTATTGCATCTCGTGTGAGTTTTAATCGTTTTGTTAAATTAAAAATTGTAGAAGTTCGTAAACCGATTTTCTCTAAATCGGGTTGTTTTTGGCGCCATTTGACACGTTCATAATGACTATCTTGGTTCATTGAATCTTCAAACCAGTTCAGTTTTTTTTGGATACAATACGCAATTAAATCACTTTTTTTCTCTGTTAAAAGGGGACGCATCAAAATCAGTTTTCCCAACACCCCCACATCATTCATGCCGCATAAACCATCAACACCACTGCCATGGGCAAAACGGGTCCAAAACGTTTCGGCTTGGTCTTCCATATGGTGTGCCAAAAATAAATGTGTTATTTTTTCCTTTTGACAGGCCTTCTGTAATAAGGTATATCTGGCCAAACGGGCTTTTTCTTCTATTCCTGTTTTTGGTTTTTCACCCCGCCATAATAAAGTTTGATGATGAATATGATGACGTGTGAGCAGCTGATGAATTGTTTGGGCTTCTTTTCCGGATTGGGAACGCAGACCATGATTGACCGTCAGGGCTAATAACTCTACATTGTGCTGAATGGCCCATTGATTCAACAAAAACGTCAAACATAAACTATCCGCTCCACCGGAAACGGCTACGGCTATTTTTTTTATCCCAACGGGAAAATGATTTTCCATCCATAAAGATAAATTTTTTTCTAAACTGACGGACATTTCAACTCCTTTAATTCTTTTTCGGAACGGTCTTTTAATGTTTTATTATTTCCTTTTAAGTTTTCCAGAACCCCTTGAAATGCTGTGCAGGCCTCCTGCTTTTTTTGCATTTGTTTCATGGTTAAACCCAACTTAAATAAGGAATCCAAAGATTTGTTATTGTCTTTATATTTACTGAATCCGTCGGCAAAAAATCCTGCAGCTTGCGGCCATTGTTTTTGGGCATAGTATGTTTCGCCCAACCAATAGTTGGCATTTCCAATTAATTTTCCCTTGGGATATTTTTCCATAAAAGTCATAAAGGCCTGTTCGGCTTTAGCATATTCACCATTTTTCAAAAACAGATAGGCCTGATTATAGTCACTGGATTCATTATCTGAACCGGTTGTTTTCTTTTCATTAGAAACAACAGAAGGGGTCTTTTTGAGTTCTTGAAAACGAAAATTAACATCATCATTGATTTGATTAATTTTATTTTTTAATTCAGCGATTTCATGGGATAGTTCTTCGTTTTGGGCTGTTAAATTTTGAATCAATTGATTTTGATTTTCCAAACTATTATAAAATTCATCAATATTTTTGGGCAGTTGTATTGGCGCATTGGACACGGAATTTTTTGATTGTTGTAAGATGGCAATTTCTCTTTCTAATCGATCTATTTTCCCCATTAACATTTCTGTTTGGGTATCTGCCTGTACAGAGAGCGACATTAAAAATAAAGTCCAAAAAATCAGTTTGAATCGCATTTTATCTCCTCACTAAAATCCCCTCTCAGATATC
>JAZUJZ010000074.1:0-3344 GCA_045643025.1 Alphaproteobacteria bacterium | reverse complement strand
TTTTCTACGGAAAGAACATATAGTCATTTACTTTTGCAAATGAATTGTATGCAAAAATAGTGTCATTTATCCTCAAAAATACGCGTTTTATTCTCCCTTGAGAGAGATAAATTACACTTTTTCCCCCTGAAAAAATGTTTTTCAATAATATAAGTTGATAAATCTGTAAATAAGAGCATGTATGATGGCGCGTACAATAATTTGAAAGGATGACATATGGAAAAGATGAAAATACAACAGAGATTTTATACCACCAAGGATGCCGCAACTTATTTGGGACTGGCGCCAAGAACTTTACAAAAATACAGGGTAGATGGCTCCGGGCCCAAATTTAGAAAAGTCCGAGGTCATAGTTTTTATGATATAGCCGACTTGAACGCTTGGGTTGAATCATCCCCCAAGACATCTATCACTTTTGATAAGAGGTAAATATGGAAAAGCAACTTAAACTCCTGGCCCAAATCATCCTGCCAACGCTTTTAACCGTATTGAAAAATAAGAAAAAAAGTAAAAAGCGCCGCTCAACTTGAATTTTTTCTCCGCAAAAAGTGCGGTGATTAAGATGGCTATTCACCGCACTTCAATACCTGTTTTCCCAGATATTCCCAGATGGGTCAAATTTTATAAAAATAATCAAGAGAAATGAGTGTTAATATAAAGTCTCTTGAATATACCATCTTAATCTTGTATAATAATTTCCACAGACTCATGAATAAAGGAGAAAATATGACACTTCCAAACTTTCAAAAAATGATGTATCCTGCGTTAGAATGCTATGCAGATGGCAAGGAACAACGTCCAAGAGATATCGAAGATAAAGTGGCAGATATGCTTAAAATTCCACAGGAAGCAAAAGAGGAACTTATACCAAGCCAGATGGAAACTGTACTGAGAAATAGAGTTAGCTGGGCTGTTTTTGATTTATTTAAAGCTGGTCTTTTAGAGCGTGTTAAGAGAGGTTTTTATAAAATCACAGAACAAGGATTAAAAGAATTAAAAGAAACCAAGGAACTCTCTCGTGACTATCTTTTAAAATACTCTTCTTTTGTCGCTTTCCAAAACAAAAAGCAAGCTTCAAATAAAGAGGCAAAAGAAAACATTGATGCGAATCCAAACACCCAAGAAGATCCCATGACTACGATAGATGATGCCTTCAGCGAACTGGATGATCGTTTGGAAATCGAATTATTGGATACTTTAAAGTCAGTAGATCCTGTACGTTTTGAACGGATATTATTGGATTTGTTTGATAAAATGGGGTATGGTGAAACTTTTGAAACCCAAAAGAGTCACGATGGTGGTATTGATGGAATTATTAATGAAGATGAGTTAGGATTAGAAAAAATTTATATTCAGGCAAAACGATACGGTGAAAATAAAGTACATGAGAAAGAGATGAGAGACTTTGTTGGTGCTTTAGGATGTTCTATTGTTAGAAAAGGTATTTTTATAACAACCTCCGTCTTTGATAAACGAGCAGAAAATTTAGCTGCAAATGCTCAAGGAAAAATAATTCACTTAATCGATGGTAAAAAGTTATCCAAATTATTGATTAAACATAACGTTGGTGTGAGAAAAAAACGTACTTATGAAGTCAAAGAAATTGATAATGAATATCTTTTAGATGAATAATTTCTGAAGCACATCCTTTTTATTTTCTGCCATTTCACCGGTCAAAATGGGGCCAAATCACCGGTTTTTACCTAAAAATTTTGCTTGTCCAAGTCCATTAAGGGTCTTTGTTTTAAGGCTTTTAAAGTCTGGCGTGCGATAACTCGACAGGTCGGTGTTCCATTCTTCGGATCCTTTAAAGCTTCCTCTAATTCCTGAATTTTTCGTTGCCGAGCTTCATCTAAATTTTCTTGATTTGGGGTGTTCATCACATTAACCTTTCGTTTTTAAAGACTCTAAAAACGCCGCACAGCCCTCATAAATATCCCAATAGGATTCATCAAAATTGCCGGTGTACCAAGGGTCGCGAATGTCCCGGGGATGATCCGTAAAATCTAACAGGCGGTAAATTTTGTGTTTGGAGTCCCCACCAATAATTTCTTTAATACCTATGATATTCGTGCTATCCATACAGAGAATATAATCAAAATTATGGTAGTCTTTGGGTACCATTTGTCTGGAATAATGCTCAGTGAAAGGAACGTGCATAGACTGCAACATCTCTTTTGTCCGGGGGTGAATACCTGCATGGCACATTTCGTTATACCCTTCGGTGCCGGCGGAATCTATTTCAAACTCTCCATCTAAGCCTTTTTCATGGACCAGATTTTGAAACACAAACTGCGCCATTGGCGACCGGCAGATATTCCCCAAGCAAACGAACAGGACTTTAATCATTTGGCTTCTTTATAATCGTTCAGGTTATCCACATACATTTGCCAAAACATTTTATCGCTGATATGCCCACGCGAAGGAACCATGTGCAACTTAGATTTCGGCAAAGCCTTATGTAGTTCAAAGGCCTGATACGGCGGACAGCAAGGATCCCACCGATTTTCATAAATTTGGGCCGGAATATGCGCAATCTTTTTGGCATCTTTTAACAACTGATTTTCCTTTAAAAAGGCGTTATGTATTTGATAGTGCATAAAAATCTTAAATTCTTGAATATCCCTATCCGTATAGTCCTCATCCTTAAAATGATAGGATAAGTCCCCAAATCCCGTCACTTCTTCAAAGGTTTTATAATATTTCATGGCCTTGATATTATCGGCACGTTTTCCCGACATCATTAATTTTCCAAAATAGGCGTCCACATTTTTTGTCTTGGCAACCTTATATAAATCATCCAACATATCCGGATAGAAGTATTTGGCAACAGGTGTCAGGTTTTCAGCATCTTGCTTACGGCCCAAGAAAATAGCATTCACGAGCAACATCCGGACTTGTTCGGGATAGGTTTCAGCAAATAAAATCGCACAGGTTGAACCAAAGGAACAACCGGCCGCCACCACCTTTTCTTTGATACCCAAGAAATCCAACAGCCTTTTGGCATCCGCCACAGTATCCTGTATGGTATTTTTATACAAAGGATCTTTGGATTTTGTCAGCCCGCAGCCCCGTTGGTCAAACATGATAATCCGATATTTTTGACGATTATAGGAATAGGCATTTGAAATTCTGCAACAATCCCCCGGACCACCATGAAAAGTAATAACGGGAATGCCTTTGGGATTACCCGCTTCTTGGAAGTAAATCTCATGCCCATCCTTTTCGGGCAAATATCCCTTATGATAGGGCTTTAAAAAATAATTACGTAATTTGTATAAAAATTTTGATGGCATGTCGTCTCCTTTATCTGAGCATTATATGTTTAAACCATTTTTCTTGAA
>JAZUJZ010000073.1:0-13534 GCA_045643025.1 Alphaproteobacteria bacterium | reverse complement strand
CTCCTGTCATGGCCCCCATGAATATTATCAGTGATTTTTCCTCATGTTTTTCATTGACCTTCCGATTATACGGTAATGTATTGAGTGGGACGGTAATTTCCAGTGTATTATTAATGCTTGTTCCTTTTTTTGTGCCAATTCCTATGCAAATTTTGGGATTGATTACGGGAACAATTCAGGCCTATATTTTTATGCTTTTGGCTATTGTTTATGTATCGGCAATAGCCCCCAAAAAGCAACTTAACTTAACAACCGATACAATAAAGGAGAATTAAAATGGATGCAATTACTTTAATTGGTTCAATGTCTGTTTTGGCGGCAGCAATCTGTATTGCTGTAGGGGGTATATCGGCCGGTTTTGGAGAAGGAAATGCGGCTGCAAACGCCTTAAAGGCCATGGCACAACAACCTGATGAATCTTCCAACATTACCAGAACTTTATTTGTGGCAATGGCAATGATTGAATCTACCGCTATTTACGCTTTTGTGATTACTATTTTGATTTTATACGCAAATCCTTTTTGGAATTATGTCATTGAAAACGCAGGTAAATAAGGAAATATTCTATGGGAATTGATCCACTGACATTTATTGCTCAAATTGTCAATCTGTTTGTTTTGGTTTGGATATTAAAACGGTTTTTATATCAACCTGTTTTAAATATCCTAACCCAACGTCAAAAACAAATAGAAGAGATGACACAAACAACCCTCCTTTTAAAGCAAGAGGCAGAAGATAAATCACATCAACTGCAATGTCAGCAAAAAAAGTTTGAAAAAAAGATGCAGACAGAATATGAAAATTTTCAACATCAATGTCTTCAAGATAAATTAGTCCAAGAAAAAAAGGTTAAAACAGAAGTCCAAAATTTACGTCAACGATTATATGATGATTTGAATGCCGAAAAATTTCAGATTCAGGCGGAAGCCGAACGTTTTATTTCGCAAGATTTTTTAAAATTAACCACAAAAATTATGTCTGACTTAACGCAAACGACCCCTTTTGCCCAGGTTATAGACCTGTTTATTCAAAAAACTGATGAATTAAAGAAATCCGATATAATTAAATTAAATAATATATTAAAAAAACAATATGTTATTACAATAAATTCATCCAAAACATTAACACAAAAACAGAAAAATATTATCTCTTATTTTATTAAAAACAGACTCTTTTTAACCCCGAAACATAAAATACAATTTGTTGAACAAAAAGATTTGATATTAGGGGTGGAATTGAGGGTTGGAACATTTGCCATCAGTTGGACAGTTCAATCCTATTTACAGGAATTAGAGAGTAATCTCAATCAATCGCTATTGAAAGTATGAAGGAGTTTTCATGTTCAAAGAAGCTACACAATCCGCCAGAAAAATAACCTCAGATGTTCTCAAAAAAACAAATATAAAAATGCAGTTAAAAGAGGTGTCTCAAATCCTGTCTATGTCATCCGGAACAGCATTGGTTTCCGGCTTAAGTCAAGTGAAATTAAACGAACTGATTACTTTCAAAAATGAGACCATAGCCATGGTTCATTCCTTGAACAAAGATAATGTCGGGGTTGTTTTTTTAACTCATCCCTATCACGTCAAAGCCGGCGATAGAGCCACACAAACACACCGTTTATTAAGTATTCCCGTTACAGAACATTTATTGGGACGCGTCATCAACCCATTGGGGGAACCATTGGATAATAAACCCAAAATACAATCCACCCAATTTGATGAAATAGAAAAGCCAGCCCCAGAAATTATGGCACGTTCCCCGGTAGATACTCCTTTACATACAGGTATTAAAGCCATTGATTGCTTTACACCGATTGGACGTGGCCAACGTGAGTTAATTCTAGGGGATCGTCAGACAGGTAAGACAGCCATTGCCGTAGATACTATTTTAAATCAAAAAGATTCTGACGTTATTTGTATTTATTGTGCCATTGGACAGCGTCAAAGTGATACAGCCCGTGTCATCCATACACTGGAAGAATATGATATGTTAAAAAACAGTGTCGTTGTTATTGCCAGTGGCGATGATGAGGCCGGCATGCAATATATTGCCCCCTATTCTGCGACCACAATTGGGGAATATTTTATGAAAAAAGGAAAAGATGTCTTGGTTGTTTATGACGATCTGACTGCCCATGCACGAGCTTACCGACAAATGTCATTACTATTAAGAACACCCCCGGGACGAGAGGCCTATCCGGGAGATATCTTTTATCTCCATTCCCGTTTATTAGAAAGGGCCACACACTTACGTGCCGATTTTGGTGGTGGTTCTTTAACGGCTCTCCCAATTGTTTCTACAGAAGCGGGCAACATTTCTGCCTATATTCCAACTAATGTCATTTCCATTACAGACGGACAGATTTATTTGTCCAATGATTTATATCAAAAGGGAATTATGCCGGCTATAGATACAGGAAAATCTGTTTCTCGTGTCGGTGGAGCTGCCCAATTACCCGCTTATCGTTCTTTGGTGGGACCATTAAAACTTTTTTATGCCCAATTTGAAGAATTAGAGTCATTTTCAAAATTTGGGCTACAAATGGATGCAGATACGCTTTTACGTCTAAAAAGGGGCAAGGCAATTCGTTTATCCTTAACCCAAAGACAATATCAAATGACGGATACCCCTACTCAAATCGCATTGTTTTTAGCCCTTAATGAAGGCTTATTGGATGAGATAGAAGAAAAAAATATCTCCATTGCCCAAGAAATCATTCATCAAACGCTTATCCGACAATTTCAAAATCTGATTCATTTAATTATAAAAGAAAAAGAAAAAATACCGGAAAATTTAAAAATTCAACTTTTAAATGCCCTCCGTAAAGAATTTATCCATAGAGGATTATTACCCACAGAATGACCCAAGAAGCATTAAAGCAAAAAATTAAAATGACAAAAGATCTCTACAATATTGTGGGGACAATGAAAATGCTTTCTTCGGTCAGTGTGGGGCAATATGAAAAGGCGCTGAATTCTTTAACCCAATATACACAAACTGTTCAAATGGCTTTTCAGGGTTTGTTTAACCAGGAAGGATTTTATGCCCCTTCTCCCGTTAAAGAGAAAAAAAGCCATAAAAACCTCGTTATTTGTATCGGATCTGACAATGGATTAGTTGGTAAATTTAATCGGGATGTTTTTCAATTTTTGAATGAAGAGAACAATTCTTTATCTAATCTAAAATTTATCTCAGTTGGAAAAAGAATGACTTTGACACTGAACAGTATGGATATACATCCCCTTGCTGTATATAACCACTCAAATTCACTGAAAGAAATTTCTGCATTGGCTGATGCATTACTCAACAAAATTAATCTTTTTCTCTCTAAAGATTCATACGATTCCGTTTTTGTGATTTATAATGAACGACAAAAGTCTAAAATAATACAACAAAAAATTCAGTTACTGCCATTTGCACCAGAGTTATTAAAGACATTTAAAAACAAAAAATGGGATGGGAAAATGATTCCACTGGTCAATCCAGAAAATACAGGACTATTTTCGGCACTTTCACAGGAGTATTTGACAATTTTTCTAATTAATGCCCTCACCTGCAGTCTAGCTTGTGAACACTATGTTCGGATGATTCATATGCAACAAGCCGAAAAAAATATTGAAAAAAAATTAAATGAATTAGATTTACTTTATCAACAAGCACGTCAAAATCAAATCACAGATGAATTAATTGATATTATTTCCGGCGCAGAGGCCATGACTCCCCGCTTGACAAAAGTATAAAAAAAACATAGAATAGGTAAAAAGGAGAAAAATATGATAAAATCTGAATTGATTACAGGACTCGCTACCAGAACAAAATTGAGTCGTAAAGATGCAAAAATAGTTGTTGAAACGATTTTTGATGTCATTAAAGACGCTCTTGTCGATGGGGGAAGAGTTGAGTTACGCAATTTCGGAGTATTGTATTTACATACCCATAAAGCACGAATGGGAAGGAATCCGAAAACAGGGGCTCAAGTCGTTGTCCAAGAAAAACGTGTTCCTTTATTTAAGGCGGGCAAAAGTGTCCTGATGGCTCTTAACAAGAAATAAAATGAACTGGATTAAAAATCTTAAACGCCCAACTGTAAAAAAAATAGGAATCAGTAAAGATATTCCTGATAATTTTTGGGATCGCTGTCCAGAATGCAACACGATGCTGTTTCATTCAGAAATTGCCCAAACACATTTTGTATGTCCCCATTGCGGATATCATTTTCCTTTGTCATCAAAGGATCGTTTTGACCTCCTCTTTGATGCGGGGAAATACACCCTCATTCAACTGCCAAAAACATTAGATGACCCTTTGCATTTTCACGATAAGAAAAAGTATTCCGAACGTTTAAAAGAAGCCAGGAAAAAAACAAACCAAGAAGATGCTATACAGGTTGCCCACGGAACAATTGACGGACATCGGGTTGTTGTGGGAATTTTTAATTTTTCTTTTATGGGGGGATCAATGGGAACTGCTGTTGGCGAAGCTATTCTTACGGCTTGTAAATTGGCCGAATTACAACAATCCGCCTTAATTTTATTTCCCGCTTCCGGTGGTGCAAGAATGCAAGAAGGTATTCTGTCTTTAATGCAAATGGCTCGCTCTATTGTTGGCATTAAAAATGTAGCCAAGAAAAAAATCCCATATATTGTTGTTTTAACAAATCCGACAACGGGCGGTGTGACGGCATCCTTTGCAATGCAGGCCGATATTACTTTGGCCGAACCAGGAGCCATTATCGGTTTTGCCGGATCTCGGGTGATTGAACAAACTATTCATGAAATTCTGCCACCGGATTTTCAAAAATCAGAATATCTGCTGCATCATGGTATGATTGATCAAGTTGTGGCAAGAAAAGAATTAAAAAACAAATTATCCAATATTCTAAAGTTATTTGACCTTTAATTTTATATATTTTTCCCTATTTATAAATATATAGGGGGAAAATATGGAAGATATATTATTTTTTGATACAGATGAAACGCTTTACCAATTTTGTCAAAAACATCCAATTCCAAATACTCGAAATATTTATTTTTCGGAATCATTATCAAACATTTCAAATTCCAAAATCAAACCATATTCAAATGCCCGTATTATCAGTATATTCACACATTCCACTTTATTAGATAACAGCAAACTAAAATCATTTAAAAATCTATCTCTGATTTCAACACGATCAACCGGTGTAAATCATATTGATTTAAAATACTGTCATCAAAGGGGGATTTGTGTATCTAATGTCCCTCAATATGGTGCAAAAACAGTGGCCGAATTTGCCTTTGCTTTATTGTTAAACCTCTCACGAAAAATAAAAACAGCCAACAATGATATCTGTCATAATATAATTCAAATGCCACTTTATACCGGTTTCGACTTAGCTGGAAAAACCATTGGTATTATAGGAACCGGTTCTATTGGGCAACATATGATTCACATTGCCAAAGGATTTGATATGAAAATTTTAACCTATGATATTTTTCACCAATCAAAATTCAAAAAATATTATGTAGATAATCTATCCGAACTTTATCAAAAAGCAGATATTATTTCATTACATATCCCGTCAACCAAAAAAAATTATCATTTATTAAATCGCCAAGCATTTCAACAAATGAAAAATGGAGTCATTATTATTAATACAGCCCGTGGTGATTTGATTGATTCCTATGCTCTTTATCAATCTCTCATCCACAAAAAAGTTGCCGCAGTTGGTTTAGACGTTTTAGAAAATGAAGATTACCTGTTACATGATGAAGCAGAAACATCTTTATTATTCAAACAAGATAATCAGTTATTACTCACATCCACAATTAATCTGAAATTAATGCAATTAAATAATGTCATTATCACACCACATATTGCCTTTAACACCATTGATGCGATTCAACGTATTAACACAGTAACCCGCCAAAATATTCAATCTTTTTTACTCAATCAACCCATTAATCTTCAATAATTTCATCTTCATCAGAGATACTTTCCGGTTCATCAGAAAGATCCGTCTGATTAGATTCTAAATTGGGGGTTTCTTCAACTACATAATTCATACATTCCACCACCCAAATATCATACACGGGATCCTCCATAGCACTTAAAGCCGGATTAGAAGAAAACATCCATCCTTTAAAAACTTCATTATCGGATTGTTCTGTATAACGTATGTTTAAATAGGCCGCATTTTCCGGTGTTTCTTCGGGAGGTTTCCGAAAACATTTATTAACTTGAATGGTCAATTCACCAAATTGAATAGAATTTCCGACAGGAATTTGAACTTTTTTTACACGTCCAGTCACTTTATCCATCATTTGCAAAACAGCAATATCCCCAGCTATATCCTTTGCATAAAGAGGAGATATAGCAAAAGTCAAAATCAAAAAAAGAATTCTATACATCGTCTGCTCGTTTCATTTATTTGGTTGATAAGAAAATAAACTCGGAAATACTATCCTCAAAAGATTTATAATTTTGTGTTTTCAGTAATTTATCATTATTATTCAAAAACTCTTTGCTTTTTCCCGGTTCCAGACGCACGTATTTTCCACCCATTAGCCCCACATCAGCAATAGTCGCCATTGTATCTTTGGGAAGCTTTACAGAGGTATCAATGATTAAATAAACGTCTGCCGTATAATCATCTGAATTGAGAATTGTTTTTAACACAGAGCCAACTTTAATACCGGAAATCCGAACATCAGAACCAACCTCTAATCCACCGATTTTTGAAAAATTGGCTAATAAAGTATAACCTTCCACTCGTTTGGTATCCACCTTAGAGGAAGCATAAATTAAAAACATAATCGTAAAGAGTAAAACAAAAAGCCCCAAAATTGTTTCAACAGGATTTTTCTTCATTTTTTCTCCTTTTTTTGTGCCATATAAGTATTGAGTTTATTTAACAATTCATCCAATAAAAAAGTATCTTGCGTATAGGATAAAACATCCCCCGAATTAAGTAATTCTTCATCTGCTCCGGGAATCAATTCCAAATGTTTACCGCCCAAAAAGCCATCCGTTTCAATAGCAACAGAAGTATCCGATGCTAAATGAAGGGGTGTGGTAAAAGATAAAGCCACCTCAACCAAGTATTCCGATTTTAATTTCAAACTAAAAACATGCCCAACCGGAACACCGGATAAACGAACCGGAGCCCCAACATTTAACCCATCTGTTTTGGCAAAATAAGCATATAACATAAAGTCGTCTTTTTTTTGATCTTTAATAGAGGTTTGGTGCATCCATCCCAATAAAAGAATTAATAAACAAAAAAGAAACGCCCCCACCGTTATTTTTTTATTTTGTTCGGTCATTCTGTTTCTCCAAATTTATTTTTAACCAATTTTTCAAGGGCCTGTAACGCTTCTTCTGCCCCCTCACCCGTTGTTTCAATAATTAATTTTTCTCCCAAAGGAACCCCGAGCATCAATAATCCCATAATCGATTTACCGGATGCTATCAACCCATCTGTATTACTGACCTGAATATCACAGGAAAAAGTATCGGCCAATTTGACAAATTCTGCCGTTGCCCTTGCATGAAATCCACGAAGATTACAAACAGTCACTTCCTTTTTATACTGTGTCATTTTTATGCTCCAAAAATTCCGAGGCAACCATAATATAATGTTGCCCTGCTTCTGCACTCGTTTTAACGGCTTCTTTTAACGATTTTTTTCTTTGCCGAATTAATTTTATCAACATTGGCACATTCATACCGGAAATAACCTCAACCTTTCCAACTTGCATTAAAGAAATCGCCAAATTTGAAGGGGTTCCCCCAAACATATCCGTCAATAAGACAACCCCCTTACCGGAATCTGCCTGTTGAATTTTTTTATCTATCTCTGCCCTTTTAAGTTCTATATCATCATCGGGCATCACATTAACACATAAAACATCGGGTAACGGACCAATAACATGCTCTGCCACACTTTTGATAGCTTCGGCAAAAAAATTATGTGCAATAATTACAATTCCAAACATTTATCTACTCCTTTAATAGAGTGAGTTCTTTATTAAGAATCTTCAAGGCGTATAATACCCAAAGATAGGTCATTTCGCAAGAAAAAAAATCAAAAAGCGGCACTTTTTTTCCTTGTAGATTCAGCTTTTTTATCCTTTGCGGACATCTTTCCACTTCCTGTTTATCTTTATGTAATTGCACAATACAAACCAAGGGTATTGACGATACGGTCGGCATCCCCTGTATAACACCTATTCCCCTTAATTCAATTTTTCCGCTAATCTTTTTTGGGGATAAACAGAGGAGTTTTCCCTCTTGATTTTCAATTTCCACAAAATCATCCGAAATTAAAGTAGCCCCTTGTTCTATCAACTTTAATGCTAAAGCAGTCTTTCCGACCCCGGATTTTCCAATAATTAAAACCGCAGATTTATGGATTTGAACGGCTGTTCCTTGTATTAACTGTCCCATAAATTATGGTGTTCCCGGCGGGAGTTGAACCCACGACCTACGGTTTAGGAAACCGTTGCTCTATCCAACTGAGCTACAGGAACACATCCCCTATTTATTGTTGGAAATTAAATATTCACAGAACATCCGAATAATAGCAAATTCGGCACAAATACCCAAAAAGGCCAAAACAAAGGATGATAACAAACCCAACAACAATAAGCGAAGAGCCCCCAATGCCGTAATCCCCAAAATAATTAAAGCAATAATATAAATAATTCTGGCAAACGGGGCCAATTTAGGAACTAATGTTTTTGTTAAAACAGGTTCCTCCAAATTCATTAAATTTTGAAATAATTCTTTCATTTTTTCCTCCTTTTATTTATTTAATTTACGCATTGTCGGGAAAGCCAATACATCACGAATAGATGTATTACCCGTCAAGAACATAATCAAACGGTCCATACCAATCCCCATACCTCCGGTTGGGGGCAAACCGTGTTCCAAGGCCTCAACAAAGTCCTCATCCATCATATCGGCTTCTTCATCACCGGCTTCACGTGCTTTTACTTGACCTTCAAAGCGTTCCCGCTGGTCTAATGGGTTGGTGAGCTCTGTATAAGCATTTCCCATTTCCTTACCGTTAATATAGGGTTCAAATTGTTCCACAAGACGTTCATCAGAACGATGTGTCTTACATAAAGGATTCATAGACTTTGGATGATCCATCACAAGGGTTGGTTGAATGAGATGTTCCTCACATTTTTCTTCAAAAACAGCGGCCATACAATGTCCCCAATCATCTGTTTCCTCCACATGGACACCAATTTTTTGCGCAGTCGCACGGGCTTCTTCATCAGATTGAATCGCTAAGAAATCTACCCCTGCATACTTCTTAATCATATCATTCATAGTCACACGGGCAAAAGGTTGACTCAAATCAAACTTTTTACCATCATATTCAATCTGCAGGGTTCCATTAACATCCTGACATGCGGTGCGGACAATTTCTTCAAATAAATCGGCCATATCATTATAATCGGTATAGGGTAAATACATCTCCAAACACGTAAATTCCGGATTATGAGTTGTGTCAATCCCTTCATTTCTAAAATCTCTGGCAAATTCAAACACACCGGGCATGCCACCAACGATTAAACGTTTCAAGAATAATTCCGGAGCCACCCGCAGAAACAAATCCATATCCAAGGAATTATGGTGTGTGATAAAGGGCTTAGCCGTTGCCCCACCCTTAATTGCCTGTAAAATCGGGGTATCTACCTCAAATAATCCTTTTTTACGTAAAAATTGACGCATTGATTCAACGATTTGACTGCGTTTAATCAAAGTCTGAATCGTTTCCGGATTCATAATCATATCCAATTCACGATGACGATACTTGGTATCTGTATCTGTTAAGCCATGAAATTTTTCCGGCAATGGCAATAATGATTTAGCCAACATTATAATCTTTTGGGTATTAACGGATAATTCACCCCGTTTGGTCCGACGGACTGTTCCCTCTATCCCAATAATATCCCCAATATCCACCATATCCAACATTTCCAAAATATCTGTTGGTGAGTTTTCTTTGGATGTATAAATTTGAACTTTTCCCGTTGTGTCATAAATATCCATAAACATACCGGAATTACGAATAGCCCGCACACGGCCAGCCACCAACACAACATCATCTGTCTGGGTATCCGGCGCCAAATCAGCATATTTTTCCGACAATGTCTTAGATGTTGCCGTCGGTTTAAAACTATGCGGATAAGCATTAATGCCTTTCTCTTCCATTTTTTTCAGTTTTTCCAAACGAATTTGACGTTGTTCGTGTCCTAAATTTTCATCCATTGGCATTGATTGTTCCTTTCGTTAAATTGTTATAAGAATACAAATTTTTCATCCTAAAGTCAAATGAAATCCTTAATATTTTTTATCATGGTAATGGATCATATCCACCTTGACACCCCGGATGACAACGTAGTAAGCGTTTTATTGTCAAGTATCCCCCTTTTATACAACCATATTTTTGAAATGCTTGACGTGCATATTCCGAACAGGTTGGCTGAAAACGACAACAATTGCCGACCAATGATGAAAAAGTCAATTGATAGCCCCTTATAATAAAATTACTTATTTTTTTCATTTGAAGTATCTTTAACATGGGTTAAGAGGTATTCAAAATCAGTCACCAACTGTTGATAAGAACGATTAAGTGCCTCTGTTCTGGCAATTAAAATCAAATCATGACTGGGATAAAATTTTGGTAAGTTTGCAGATAAACGAACAATTTCACGCATTTGCCGACGTAATTTATTACGCACAACTGCTAATTTGGAAATTTTTTTTGAAACGGTATATCCCATTCGAACTTTATTTAATTGATTTGGCCGAATTTGCAACACAAAAGAGTGCGTCACTGCCTTTATAGGGGCTTGACGCATCTCAACAAAATCCAAATGACGTTTAATTCTTTCTAAATGCATCACATATCCATCAATAAATAAAAAGCACCCGATAAATTTTCAAGGTGCTTTTTATAGATAAAACTGCATCTTAAGCACTTAAAGTCTTACGACCTTTAGCACGACGTGCGTTCAACACCTTTTGTCCGCCACGTGTAGCCATACGAGCACGAAACCCATGACGACGAGTACGAACCAATTTCCCCGGTTGATATGTACGTTTAACCATTTTTGACTCCTTTGATAAAAATAATGGGGCGATTATATCCTATTTTTCGTCCCTTGTCAAGGATAATTAAAAAAATCTCAAAAAATCTTTTTATATATTTTTCTACCCAACAAACAAACTCTTATATCTTTTTAATCTTTGATAAACCCTACTGTTCGTGTTGGTCATCAATTGTTTTGGATGACCATCTTCCACAATTTGTCCGTTTTCCAAAAGCAAAATACGATTAGCACTGGCAATTTCAGCCGGCACATTAGAGGCAAAGACAACCGTCGGTTTATGCCCTTTAACTTTAGATAGATTTTTAATCCCCTCTAACACTTTTGTTTGAGCATGTGTATCCAAGTTAGCCGTGGGTTCATCCATAATAATAATGGGCGTTTGTCTTAAAAAAGCACGAGCCATCGCTAAACGTTGTTTTTGGCCAGCTGACAAAGCAGATACTTTAGATTCTAATCCTTTTTCTTTATGAGTCATTTCTTCCAATAAATTGGCGGACTTTAATGCCTGATACAATTCCACATCTGTTGCTTTTGGATTAAACATCAAAAGGTTTTCTTTGATATTTTTCTGATTCCAAAAAACAGCATGTTGATTCATATAGGTTATCGTGTTTCGTAAAGACTTTAATGAAACACTTTGAACATTCTTATTATTGATAAGGACTTTCCCTGATTGAATTTCATAGGCATGTTGCATCACATTAATCAGGGTTGACTTTCCCATACCACTGTTGCCAATAATGGCCACACGATCCCCTTGCTTAATCTTTAAAGATAATTTATTTAACACAGGTGTTTTAGATTCAGGATATGTAAAAGAAACATCTTTAAACTCAATAGTTCCCCCTGTGGGGATTTTACCTTTTCCAACCTTTAAATCCAAATTATGGTCATATTCTAACTCAGCCATCAATTTCTTATAAGATTTAAATTGAACAGCCATATCTCCAAAGAAAAAAGAAAGAGGTGTTCCCATAGATGTCATCGTTGATGCCATACCTGTTAGTAAAATAAAACGTCCAACATCTCCCGATGACAATGTATCAGAAACAGCCAGTAATGTAATCAAAATTGTTGGAATACTGTTAATTATGTAAATGCTTGAGCGATTATAGCAGGCTTTTTTTTCTAATTTATAAGACAAATCACGGAAAGCATTTCTATGTTCTCGTAATTCTTTTAAAACTTCTTCTTCCATATTTAAGGTGTGGATATTTCCTATATTTTCAATATGATCGGCAGACTCTGCACCATATTTTACTTGGATTACTTCTAAATCCGCTGTGGGATTATAGGTTGTTTCAACTTTTGCTTTAACATAAGCAGTGATTCCCCAAAAGAAAAGGACTAGTAAGGCATAGGTAGGTTTATTGGAAAGTAAAATCCCCGTTGCAACCGAAAAACCAACCAAAGTTAAAATTGCTTGAAAACAACGAAAAATACCTGTCCTGATATTTTGACAAGCCTTTTGTAAAACTTCAATCACCTTAACTGTTGTTTGCCCATTTAAAGAAAGCTCAGGACGATAAAATATCTTTTCTAAGTATTTTAAGTAAATATGATCAGAAAAATAGTTTAAAACAACATTATCAACTTCCCATCTAAAATTTTCAATCCAAGATGAAAGTTGAGGCAGAATAGCAATAAACATAGACCAAAATATAAGGATTCCAACTAAAGTTGTTTGATTTAAGTGATTTTGTATAGAGGAAAGGAGTGAAGCATTTCCCCAAGTTATAATAATTCCGGCAAAACCACTCATTGCCCATAAACAAGACATGAATAAAAATATTTTTTTATTCTTCTTTGTCGTATCCGCTAAAACTTCCTTCAGATAAACAAAAAGTTGTTTATAGTCATCAGAAATGAATTTCATTCAACATTCCCCCAAAATCACAATCTTATTTTATGATAAAAAGCGATATAAAAGCAATCTATTTTTTATAGTATTTATCATATTTTTAATAAAATCGTTGCCAATTTCCTATACACAAAATTTGACCATCGGCTGATTTTTTCTGATTTAATAAAACCTTATCCCATTCACTTTCTTTCATCATTGTTCCCAAAGGAATAGCACGAATTTTTGTGGCAGTTTCTGCACTTAAAGGACGAGTTAAAATGGCGTGAATCTGTTGGGATTTATTAGTTGAAAATGAAAGTTCGGCTCGGGATAAATAATCCACATTTCTTTTGGGTAATTCTTTATGAATTAAAGTCAAATTTAAATCAGGCGGATTATACTCCTTCCCTTTTGTCAAATGAGTTTCAGGCATTTTAGGGATAAGAGAAGCACAACCCGATAACCAAGCAAGAGAAATAAGTCCTATAAATTTTTGTTCAATTCTCATCTTTTACCCTTTTTAAGAAAAAAGCGCCCCTTTATGGAGCGCTTTTCAGAATTATTTATTATAAAGCGGACG
>JAZUJZ010000072.1:0-3647 GCA_045643025.1 Alphaproteobacteria bacterium | reverse complement strand
TGTGAGCCAAGGAGTTGAAAAATGATGTTGTCTTCCTAAGACCGCTTGGCCTCCGACTTGTTGGTGGCGGGACCCATTGTCAAATATCATGATGTTGCCAATCAAATTGATAACCGCTGTACGAATTTCAATGATGTTGTTTATGGGGTAAAACGGTTTATTCTTGGTTTGGCTAAAAAAATGTTGATTGCAAATACTATGGGGGCAATTGCCGATAAAATTTTTACACAGCCAGTGGAACAATTTACTCCAGAAATCGCTTGGTTAGGGGCTATTGCTTATACTTTTCAAATTTATTATGATTTTTCTGGCTATTCAGATATGGCAATTGGATTAGGTTCTCTGTTTGGATTTAAGTTTCTGGAAAACTTTAATTATCCGTATATTTCCAAATCTATTACTGAATTTTGGCGCAGATGGCATATTTCTTTATCCACATGGTTTAAGGAATATTTGTATATTCCCCTGGGTGGAAACCGATGTTCTAAAACCCGTATGTATTTAAATTTATTGATTGTTTTTTTGGCAACCGGCATTTGGCACGGGGCAGAATGGACCTTTGTCTTATGGGGATTGTGGCATGGATTTTTCATCGTTTGTGAAAAATTGACCGGTTGGCATAAAAAGCAAGGGGGAAAATATTTTAGTTTTATACAACACCTGTATACGATATTGATTTTTGTCTTTGGCTGGGTTTTGTTTAGGGCGGATAATATTTCCTATGCTGGAAAATACATGAGAAAGATGTTTGGTTTTGGAACGGTTGATACTGTGACTTACTACTGGGGATATTATGTGGATAATATTGAATGGATTGTGGCAGGAGTTGCATTGTTGGCGGTTACACCATTTTTTTCAAAGGTATTTACACAAAATTACAAAAATCCATTGACTCAATTAGGGGTTAATTTTTGGCTCTTGGGATTGCTTATTTTATCTGTTTCTTCCATGGCAGCCAATACTTATAATCCTTTTATTTATTTCAGATTTTAAGGAGGAAAACATGCAACTTTTAACATCTCATATTGATAATTTTAAAAATGTCAAAGTCTTAGTGATTGGTGATATTATGTTGGACAGATTTGTTTATGGTAAGGTCAACAGAATTTCACCAGAAGCGCCTGTCCCGGTTTTTAAGTTTCAAAAACAAAAATTAGTTTTGGGTGGGGCTGGGAATGTGGTTGCTAATTTAGCCACATTAGGTTGTCAAACTATTTTTGCCGGTATTATAGGAAAAGACAGGTGGGGAGAAAAGATTTCATCGTTATTATCTAAAATTGGTGTGCACGCCCATTTATTGAAAATAGACGATTACCATACAATTGTGAAAACACGTTTAATTGCCAATACGACGCATTTGTTGCGTGTAGATGAAGAAGAAAAGCTTCCCATTATAGAAAAAGTGTTACCCAGATATAAAAGGATACTGCAAAATCTGATTAAACGGGTGGATATTGTTCTGCTTTCAGATTATGATAAAGGAATTTTAACACCGATAACAGCCCAAATGATTATTGATGTTTGTAAAAAATTTAATAAAAAAGTCATTGTTGATCCGAAAGGTTCCGATTATTCCAAATATTGTGGGGCCACATTAGTGAAACCAAATTTAAAGGAATTTTCAGAGGCAACAAATAGGACTTATGATCCAACATCTACCAAGTTTCGAAATTGTATGTTGGAAGGAGCTAAAGACCTTTTTTCAAAATACCATATTCAAAATTTAATTATTACGTTAAGTGAGCATGGAATGGTGCATATTTGTGCTGATAATATGGATGAAGTGACGCACATACCAACCGAAGCAAAAGAAGTGTTTGATGTGGTGGGGGCCGGCGATACCGCTTTAGCTGTATTGGGTGTTTCCTTGGGATCGGGAATGTCCCATAAAGAAGCTATGGAATTAGCAAATATTGCCTCAGGTATTGTGGTTGGTAAAGTAGGAACAGCAACGGTTTCACTTACTGAATTAAAAAATAAATTATCGGGTGGGCTGGATTATGGTTGGCACCAAAAAAACAAAATTATCACTTTAGAACAAGCTACAGAGATTGCAAAGAATTTGAAAGTTCAAGGCAAAAAGATTGGTTTTACGAACGGATGTTTTGATTGTTGTCATTTGGGACATTTAACATCTTTTATGCGGACAAAAGAATTGTGTGATGTTTTGGTTGTTGGTTTGAACAGTGATGCTTGGATAAAATCACATAAAGGAGAAAACAGGCCTATTCAAGACGAAAAAACCAGAGCTTTATTGCTGGCTTCTATGGAATTTATTGATTATATCGTTTTGTTTAGTGATGAAACGCCTTTGCCAATTATTGAAAAAATTCATCCGGATATTATTGCTAAAGAAGGATATTCTCTAGATAAATGGCCCGAGGGGCGCTTTGTGAAAAATTATGGTGGAAAAGCGATTATTCTGGACCGTGTTGAGGGATATTCAACCTCTGATTTGGTAAAAAAGATGAAAGGATAAATTATGATACAATATGTTGAAAATCAATTAGGGGAACTTTCAAAACAATTGATAGAATTGACCACTCAGTCTGATAAAATTGTTCAAATTGCCCATGTTTGTATAAAAGCCATTCAAGAAGGACATAAAATCATTTTTTGTGGTAATGGTGGCAGTGCGGCCCAATCACAACATTTAGCCGCAGAGTTGGTGGGGCGATACAAAATGGAACGTGCCGCAATGAATTCAATTTCTTTAACTGTTGATACTTCCAATATCACAGCTATTGGCAACGATTATGGATATGATGTTATATTTTCTCGGCAATTAGAGGGAGTCGGACAAAAAGGGGATGTTTTAATTGGTTTATCAACCAGTGGTAATTCAAAAAATATACTTATGGCTTTTGAAATGGCCAAGAAAAAGGAAATAAAAACGGTTGCATTAATAGGACAAAAAAATGGCTTGATGAAGGAAATGGCTGATTATTGTATTCAAGTGCCTGCTACGACTTCAGCTCATATTCAAGAAATGCATATTGCAATTGGTCATCTTATTTGCGATTTGATTGAAAGGGAAGTTTATGGTTAAAGCGTTGTTTTTGGATAGGGATGGAACTATTAACATCGATTATGGCTATGTCTATCAACCTGAAAAGTTTGAGTTTATTGATGGCATCTTTGATTTATGTCAAAAAGCCCAAGAATTAGGGTATTTAATTATCATTATTACAAATCAATCAGGTATTGCAAGGGGATATTATACGGTTGAAGACTATCAAAAATGCACCCAATATATGATTCAAAAATTTCAGGATAAAGGAATTAAAATTACAGACATTTTTTATTGTCCGGAATTATCTGGACCTGATAGAAAACCTGAGTGTGGTTTATTTTTAAAAGCTCAGAAAAAATATAATATTAATATGCTTGAATCTATTTCTATTGGGGATAAAAAAAGGGATATTGAGGCCGGTCAAAAAGCGGGTGTTGGGAAAAATTTGTTATTCCAAAATAATTATACCGAGTTGTTAAAACAATTATAAAGTTTCCCCCGTTTTGAACGGGGGAAATCTTCTTTATTTTATTGGGTATTTATTTCTAATTGCTTGAACTTTTTCGGATCTTTCCTGTTTTAATTGATTTATTTTTATAATAATCTCTTCGGTTTGTTCTTCATCTTTTAAACG
>JAZUJZ010000071.1:0-7122 GCA_045643025.1 Alphaproteobacteria bacterium | reverse complement strand
CCAATGTGGTTGTTAAACTACCTGTGGGAGATTTAAAAACGGGGATAATTGATAATAAATTACAAATAGCAATGAACAAAAAGAAAGTTCCCATTATTCCTATATATTTTGATGGCTTATCATCGGCAACATCATGAATTTGTTGAGCCAGAAATCCCACAATAATTTCCAACAAAATTTGTGTCTTAGATGGATTTTGTGTTTTTAAGTGAGCTGTTAATAAATATGATCCGATTAGAAAAATCAACATGACAATCCATGTATAAAAAATCGTTTCATTAATGGGAATCATACCAATCTTAAACACAATGTTTTGATCTAAATTTTCAATCATGATGAAAAACTCCCATTATGTTTAATATATTTAATGCAGATAAAACGTGTCAAGATAAATCCTATAATATAATAAATAAATTTTCCGGGATGACAACCTGTTAAAACCAATGTTAAAAAGATGAATAATGCCAACCTTAACATAGTTGTAAAGAATAAAAACAGTCCTTTTTTCTTGACTTTTTTTATCATTTTCAGGGATTCCATGAGTAAATAGAAATATCCCCAGCTGACAAGGGCGCCTAAAACAAGATAAAGGACAATCATATCCCATGAAAGATTAATATTTGGCGCCATGTTTTTTCCCTTTAATACAAAATGATTTTTTTAACCAAAAATTGGCATCACAAATACCAACAATAAAACCAACAATAATACAATTTAATTTCCATGATAAAAATGGATGTGGAAATTGATTGTCAAAATATCGTCCCAATGCAATTCCCAATAAAACAGGGATGACAATTTGCAAACCATATATCATAATAATAGAAGCATTATCAAATAAAACACGTTGAGTTCTTTTTTGGCGATTATCGGCTTTTTGCACCAAAACAGAACTGGATTTATTTAATTGTTTTTCTAAATCAGACACTGGTTCCTCCTTGTTTAAGTTGCATTAAACCACGGGTTAATCCCAGTTCTAATCGTGTTAAAGAAACAAGAGTTTCTTTGCGTTCTTCTTCCATTTGCTTAAAATCAGTTTTAATTCGTTTTTTTAATTGCTCTAAATCGTCATTTTGTAAAGCAAAAGGCGTAGAAAGAAAAACATCACTTCCTCTTTTGACAACTACACCCTTTTGACAGGCAATATAGTGTATTTTATTGTCGGATTGATATTGGACAATAGTAGGTTTAAGCGCGTTGACAAAGTCAATGTGTTTCGGCAATAATGTAAAAAAACCATCCAATGCTTCAAAATCTATTTTTTGAATTTCGGTATCTAAAAAAACAGCTGTTGGTGTTAAGACTTTTAATCTCATTTCTTCATCCGTTTTTCTGCTTTTTGAATGGCTTCTTCTATCGTTCCAACCATAAAGAAATCATCCTCAATAAAATGACTAAATTCACCCGATAAAATGCGTTTGCATCCAGCAATTGTGTCCTTTAAATCCACAGATTTTCCAGGCATGCCGGTAAATTGATTTGTGGTAAAAAAGGGCTGAGTTAAAAATCTTTCTAATTTACGGGCAATTTTGACTATTTGTTGATCTTTTTCGGGTAATTCGTCAAAACCAAGCATAGCGATAATATCCTTTAACTCTTCATATTGTGCCAGCGCTTTTTTGACGGCTATAGCGACCTGATAATGTTCTTCTCCTACAATTAAAGGGGTCAACATATTGGAATTTGACTGTAAAGGATCAACAGCAGGATAAAATCCCTGTGCCGCACGATAGCGTGAAAGTACGATAGAAGAGGAAAGGTGGGCAAAAGTATGGGTCGCAGAAGGATCCGTAAAATCATCAGCCGGTACATAAACGGCTTGAATTGAAGTAATGGCGGCCTCTTGGGTGGAAGAAATACGTTCCTCTAAGTCTGCCAAATCTGTTCCCAGATTCGGTTGATATCCTACACGAGAGGGAATTTGTCCCAAGGAAACAGAAACTTCTGAACCCGCCTGAATAAAACGGAAAATGTTGTCAATCAGCAATAAAACATCACATTTTTTTTCATCACGAAAATATTCAGCCATACTCAATGCAGAAAGAGCTACACGAAAACGAACACCGGGTGTTTCATTCATTTGACCAAAGACCATCACTGTTTTGGGTAAAACACCGGCTTCTTTCATCTCTTGATAAAGTTGTTCACCTTCTCTGGAACGTTCACCGATTCCTGCAAAAATACTGACACCTTCATATCGCCCGACCATATTGTTGATCATTTCTGTAATTAAAACCGTTTTACCAACACCGGCACCACCAAATAAACCGGCCTTTCCGCCACGTTCCATGGGGGATAATAAATCAATGGCTTTAATACCCGTTACAAAGATTTTGTTGGACACATCTAATTTAGAGATAGATTGTGGAGATTCATGAATAGAACGTAAAGGAGGATTTTTAATTTTTTCTTGGTTATCAATGGTTTTACCTAAAACATTGAACATTCTCCCCAGTGTTTTATCCCCGACAGGAACCTGAATAGGATGTCCCAAATCGGTGACCTTCATACCTCTGCTTAACCCTTGTGTTGACCCCATGGCTAAGGCACATACAGTATGATCATCCAAATAATTTTGGACCTCTAAAATTAAATCATTGACCTGCAGTTCTTGAAAGGTTGGGGGAAGTGAGTGCTCAAAATAAACCTGCACTACACTGCCTGAAATTGCGGTAATTTTACCCGTATTCAATGTCATTGCTCCCCCTTATGTCATCCATAAACAAGAGTTTAATTCGTTTTTTTATGTCTGTCAAGGAAAAAGTTGAAATTTGACAAAAATCCATATTGGGTATATAATAACAACATGCAAAATTTTTCTTCCTTACGTTTAAATTTTTTTTCAGGAAAAACCGAATCGGCTCAGGCCTGTGAAATATGTCAAATAAAATATGGGCAAAGTGATCTAGAAAAAGCAAATGTTCAGGTTGTTTTGGGCGGTGATGGTTCGGTGCTACAGGCCTTTCATCAACAAATTCAAAAAGGGATAAATTGTCCCGTTTTTGCATTAAATTTTGGTTCAAAGGGGTGGATGACCAATGAACAAAGTTTGGAAAATTTACCTCAACGTATTATGAATGCAAAAGTCAGAAGTTTGACACCGTTGCAAATGACGGCCACAATGGAAAAAGACGGACAGAAAAAAGTTCTTTATTCTTACAATGAGATTTGTGCACTACGTGCTTCTCCACAGGCATTACACATGTCTGTTCTCATTAAAGACGATTCAAAAACTGAACAACTTTATTTGGAAGGTGATGGTGGGTTGATTGCGACACCGTTAGGGAGTCACGCCTATTATGAAGCCATTGGTGGAAAGCCGGTAGATTTATCTGAGAGAGCACTATTATTTCACTCTATTAATTCAAAAAATATTGTAGATATGAATCTTACCCATCGGGCGCAGTTTGCCATTCAAAAATATCAGGGTGAAAAACGCCCGCTTATGATTGAGGGAGATGGACAAAGATTAACCGGAGTTTCTCGTGCGGTTGTGAAATTGGCGCCCCATATGACAAAGGCATTATTATTTGATGCCTATTCTAAAAAGATTCGCTAAAAATCCCTTGCATTTTGATGCTTTTTTTTGTAAAATAAGCCACATTACAAAAAGGAGTAGGGTATGCAGGAAAAATTATCTCAAATCAAAGAAAACATTTTACCGGCCATAGAAAAAACAACAACATTACCTGAATTAGATACCATTCGTGTCAGCGTTGTTGGTAAACATGGATCTTTAACTGGTCTGATGAAAGAATTAGGAACGTTGTCTATTGAAGAAAAAAAGACATTTGGGGCAAGTATCAACACATTAAAAACGGAAATCATTCAAGCAATTGAGAATAAAAAACAATTATTGGAAGAAGCTGAATTGAATCAAAAATTACAATCTGAATCTGTGGATGTAACGTTGCCTTGTCGCCCAGAACGAACAGGTCGTATTCATCCGATTACTCAAGCGACAGAAGAAGCTTTAACAATTTTTGCTCAAATGGGATTTGAATTGGCTGATGGTCCGGATATAGAGGATGATTGGCATAATTTTGAGGCCTTAAATTTACCCAAAGAACACCCCGCCAGACAAATGCAAGCGACCTTTTTCTTTGATAATAAAAATATGCTCAGAACTCAGACGTCTGGGGTTCAAATCAGAACAATGGAGAACCAGCAACCGCCTATTAAGATTGTATGTCCGGGGCGGACCTATCGTCGAGATTACGATGCAACCCATACGCCAATGTTTCATCAAATAGAAGGATTGGTTGTTGATGATAAAGCGAATTTAGCGAATTTGAAAACGGTTTTAGTGGAATTTTTTAAATTATTTTTTGAAACCAAAGATGTGGAGTTTCGTTTTCGGACTTCGTATTTTCCTTTTACAGAGCCATCCTATGAAATGGATTTAGGGGGAATTATGGCTAAAAATGTGGGAAAAGAATGGTTGGAAATGGGGGGATGTGGTATTGTGGATCCCAGAGTGCTGGAAAATTGTCATATTGATCCTAAAAAATACCAAGGTTTTGCCTTTGGTATTGGTTTAGATAGGTTGGCAATGATGAAATATGGTATTAAGGATTTACGTCCCATGTTTGAGGCGGATATGAAATGGATTAAACATTATGGCTTTTTGCCATTAGATGAACCTAATATTATTCAGGGATTATCATGCAACGGAGGTAAAAAATGCAATTAAGTTTAACACTTCTTAAAAAATATTTGAAAACAGAGGCCTCTGTGTCAGAATTGGCTGACAAAATGACCCAAATTGGTTTAGAGGTTGAGGGAATTAATAATCCTGCTGAAAATCTTCAAGGATTTATAGTGGGGGAAATTGTATCGGTTGATGCACATCCCAATGCTGACAGATTGCATGTTTTACAAGTTTTTGATGGTCATAAAAACTTACAAATTGTGTGTGGGGCCCCGAATGTGCGAGTGGGAATGAAATCCATTTTGGCTTTGCCGGGATGTTTAATTCCAAAATTTAATGAAAAATTAGAGGTTGGAAAAATTCGGGGTGTTGAATCTAATGGTATGCTTTGTGCCGAAGATGAACTTTTATTGGGGGAAGATCATACCGGTATTATTGATCTAAAGACGGAATGTTTGGCGGGAACTCCAGCCGCAACAGCATTAAACTCTGATGTCATTTTTGATTTAAATATTACTCCCAATCGTCCGGATTGTTTTGGCGTGCGTGGAATTGCACGGGATTTATCGGCTACAGGTATTGGGGAATTTGTGGATACTGTTATACCGAACATTGTTGGGAAATATGACTCACCAATTCAAGTTCGTTTAGAAACAGAGGTTTGTCCGATTTATACTGGGCGATATATTAAAAACGTTCAAAATAAAGAAAGTCCGGAGTGGTTAAAACAAGCCCTTATTTCTGCGGGATTACGTCCTATTTCAGCATTGGTAGATATTACCAATTATTTGAATATTGCCGAATGTCGTCCTTTACATGTTTTTGATGCCGATAAATTAAAGGGTAATATTATTGTGCGCTTGGCAAAAGAAGGTGAAAAACTGATGGCATTAGATGATAAAGAGTATGTTTTATCACCTGATGTTTGTGTTGTCGCAGATGAAGAAAAAGCACTGAGCATAGCCGGAATTATGGGGGGGGTAGATACCGCTGTTTCTTCTGAAACAAAAAACGTTTTTGTTGAAAGTGCCTATTTTTTACCATCGGGTATTGCAAAATCGGGTATTTTAACCGGGGCTCAATCTGATTCCAGAACTCGTTTTGAACGTGGAATAGATCCTAACAGTTGCGCTGATGATAATGCTAAGGCCACACAAATGATTTTAGATTTATGTGGTGGAGAACCAAGTAATATGGTTTGTTCAGGTCAGGTTCCATCTTATACAAAGACGATTCGTTTTGATTTTAATGAAGTGAAGCGTTTGATTGGGATGGATGTTCCTCAGAATATAGCCACTGATATTCTTCAAAAATTGGGATTTAAGGTAGAAAAAGACCAGGTTACCGTGCCATCATGGCGTGTGCATGATGTTTCTTTACCCGCTGATTTGGTAGAAGAGATTGTCCGTATTTATGGTCTGGAAAGTTTGCCGGAATCCCCTATGCGTGCCAACGAATTACCATTGGGAACATTGTTGCCTCAACAAAAAAAAGAGGTGGCTGTGCGTCGGGCTTTGGCAAATCGTGGATTGAATCAAGCTATTACATGGTCTTTTATGGATTCCAAGTTGGCTGGATATTTTGATTCTAAAGGCGTGAAATTATCCAATCCGATCGCATCTGATTTAGATGAAATGCGTCCCAGTTTAGTGCCAAATTTATTGTCGGCAATTAAACGTAATCAAGCCACGGGAACACAGGATGTGCAGTTGTTTGAGTTGGGACCAGAATTTTATTCTGATAAGGCCGGAGATCAAAAATTGGTGGCTTGTGCAGTGCGGAGTGGGCACTATTTACCAAATGCTTGGAATCAATCAGAACGTTTTGTGGATGTGTTTGATGCAAAAGCCGATGCTGTGGCTGCCTTGATGGCGGCAGATGCTCCAGAAAATTTGTTGGTGTATAAAAATGCTCCTGCTTGGTATCATCCCGGTCGTAGTGGTTCTTTACAATTGGGAAAAAACAAATTGGCCGTTTTTGGTGAGATACATCCAAAAGTATTAAAGGCATTTGATATTAAAACGCCCGTTGTGGCATGTGAAGTTTATATGGATGCCGTTCCAACGTCAAAAAATCATACCAATAAAATGGTCAAACCGTTGAAAAAATCCCCTTATCAAGCCATTGAACGTGATTTTGCTTTTGTAATGGATCGGTCTGTAGAGGCCCAAAAATTATTGGCTGCAATTCAAAACACAGATAAGAATTTAATTCAGTCTGTGTGTGTGTTTGATGTTTATGAAGGAGATAAACTCCCAACGGGTAAAAAACAGGTAGCAGTCAAGGTTGTGATTCAATCTATGGAAAAAACCCTGACTGATGCTGAAATTGAAACACTTTCTCAACAGATTTTGAATTTTGTTTCAAAAAATACGGGTGCTGTGTTGAGAACTTAATTTTGTTACAAAAAAAGCCCCGAAATGTCGGGGCTTTTTTATCGGCAATATCCGGTGAGATGTTCTTTATTTTCT
>JAZUJZ010000070.1:0-6509 GCA_045643025.1 Alphaproteobacteria bacterium | reverse complement strand
GCTATTTTATCTTGGCTGCCCCCAGACGCTGTTTAATATTAAAAAAAGGAAATAAAATGCCAAAATTAAAAAGTAAAAGTTGCGTTAAAAAACGCTGTAAATTAACCAAGAACAAAAAAGTAAAAGTGGGACATGTGAATAAACGTCACTTGTTGATGAATCACCCACACAAGAGAAATCGTCAAGCTCGCAGAACACAATCTGCCAGTACAACGGTGAGTAAAATTTTGAAGTTCTTTATTCATGGGAAAGGAGTGTAAGTTATGGCAAGAGTCAAACGTGGCACAACTGCCCATGTTAAGCATAAAAAGATTTTAGCTTTGGCCAAAGGATATCGTGGTCGTAATTCAAAAGTCTTCAAAATCGCAAAAGAAAAGGTTGAAAAAGGATTACAATATGCCTATCGTGATCGTCGGGCAAAAAAGACACAAATGCGTCAATTATGGATTGCACGTATTAATGCCGCTGTCCGTCAAAACGGTATGATTTATTCAACCTTTATGAATGGGTTAACTAAAGCGGGTATTGTGATGGATCGTAAAATGTTGGCCAAAATTGCTGTCGAGGATAACGCCTCATTTGCAAAATTGGTTGATGCGGCCAAAGCAGCCCTTAAAAAATAAGATTTAATCTGCTTTTTAAACGGTCCGGATACCTGGACCGTTTTTTTTATATTTTTTTTCTTGACATGGGAAAAAAAACTATATACTATCTTTGCATAGCATGCTAAAAAAAAGGGGAGATTATGCAGGGACAATTTGGTCGATCTATGTTGGAAATTATAGCGGTTCTGGCGATTGTCAGTATTTTGTCTATTGGGGGGATATGGGGTTATACTTATTCAATGAATACACATTATATTAATGATATTTTAGAGGCGATTAATTTCCGAACGGTTGCAATTGCTGATGCTGTTCAGACACAAAAATTTGATTCACCGGAAAAAATGAACGCTTTTTTATCTAAATTTTCAACTGAAGTGGGGCCATATCATATTCGTTTTTATGCGTCACCGGAGGAAGATAATTTTACAGGAAAGTATTTTTATTCTGAAATTACGGGAAAAGATGATCAACCGGTTCGGGGCAGTATGTGTTATCGTTTGATGAAGACCATGATGGAACAAAAATTAATCTCGGATATTGGTTTAACGGTAACAGATGATGAAGATGGTGATGGCCAACAAGAGACGATTTCTTTGCGTTTGAATGGTCTGGCTGTAGATTTGGATGCTGTTTGTGGTAATGATGTTTTATAAAGGAGAATGATAATGAAAAAAAATGAATATGGTCGCAGTTTGTTAGAGTTATTGGCGGTTTTGGCAATTATTGCCATTATTATTTTATCGTCTTTATTCTTGTTTAATACTTTGTTAACACATTATCGGCGTAAAGATACTGTTAAACAGATGGATACTTTGGTAACCCGCTATCGTGGGGGAAGATTAATGCGGCGTAAAAACGGACATATTGTTCTAAAGGATATTATGCCGGGGGCTATTGACAATCAATTGGCTGCAACAGACGGGGGAACCTTCACACTAAATGATGATGGGGATACTTCTTTTGCTGTCATTACAAATATTGATGAATTTAGTTGTCGTGATATTGTGGAAGAGGGAAATTATGATGCGGTTGGTTGTGGGGATGAAGCAGATTTGCCGAGTGTTATTGATACATTGTATATACCCAGTGATGCCAAAGCACAATTAGACGTGATTTGTGATCCGGAAAAATATCAATACTTTATTTATAATAAAGATAAAGCCACAGGAATGAAGTGTCGTTATTTTTATAATGGACAATGCCATGATTGTCCGCAGGGACAAAAACTGGCCACAAGTCCAACAACGGGAGAAACAGAGTGTTGTTTGGAAGCAAAGGTGAATGACTGTGGTTATTGTGGTCATTGCCCCAGTAATTTACCCTGTGATCCGGATTCTAAGGTTTGTGTAGAGTGTGAAAATGATGGTGATTGCCGTAAGGGGGGAACACCTGCCACCGGAGATCGTAAGTATTTTTGTGTGGATCACCAATGTGAACAATGTAATTATTTACGGGATGGGGCACAATGTGATACACAATGGTGGCGCCCGAATATAGATTGGTGTGATAAGGGAAATTCTTGCGAAGAATGTGATGAAACCTGTGGTCTGTATAAATGGACGGGAACCAGTTGTAAGGAAACAGGTCTTTCTTTACCCGGATTTGGGGAAGAATGTACAGAAAAATGTGGCTGTTCTGGGACATTGGTGTGTCGATATGATAATGTGGCTGCGAAATTTTTATGTATTGAAAATCCTGATACTGTATGTCCTGATGTTTTAACAGAAGGCGAAGTTTGTTCTGGATATTCAACCTATCCGAATGCATGTTGTGCCACTGGCTTGACCTGTGATGCGGGAAGCGGTAGATGCATTGTGGATCCGAGTAAACAATGTATACCGGGGATTATGGCACACTTACTGCCAGAAGGTGGAGATTGCTCTGCAACCGTGGGTTATAGTCCAAACAGTTGTTGCGGGGAAGGGCTCAGTTGTATTTCGGGCAGATGTGTCCGGGCAAACGGTCCGTGTGTGCCTGATGTCATGGCTGCTTTGTTGGGAAATGGGGACAGTTGTGCAGCTTATACCAGTTATGAAAACAGTTGTTGTGATGCGGGTTTAAGTTGTGTTGAGGGGACTTGTCAAGGTTGTCCATCCCCATTATTGGGTCGTGGCCAAGTGTGCTCTGCCAATACAGGATTAACGAATTACTGTTGTCAGGCGGGATATGTCTGTGATACCACAACGGGTAAGTGTGCATGTGAGGATACATCCGCCTATCAGACGGCCTGTAACGGTGATTGTCCTTGTACAGGGGAATGTATGCAATGTACAGATAATCAATGTGAATGTAAGGAAAGAAGAATTTGGAATCCTGATACGGGTAAGTGCGAATGTCCGTCCGATGAACCAGAGCCGGCGGATATGCGGTGTTGGACAATGGTGCCATTTACGCCATCTTCCTGTACTCCGGCTTGTCCGACCATCAAGACATATGAACCGAAACCGGCCGGATACTCCATTAACGATTGTTCACAGTGTGATGGGGCCGGAAATGTGATTAATAAAGATGATGGCACCTATGTTGGAGAATGTGGAAAATGTTTGGATGGGGCGCCTATCTTGGCTTCGGAACGTGTGGACTCTTGTCACCTTTGTAACGAAACGGGTTGGACATTATACAACGTGACTGATGGAACGGTGCCAACGGATAGCACGAACAGTCAATGCTGTGTTTCCGGTGCTTTAGAAAACAGTGATTATTGTTGTGAAATTATTGATCCGTATTACCCGTTGTGGAGCGGAACGGCGTGTGTGGAATGTTCTTTACCATATATGTGGACGGGAACAGACTGTATCTGTGATCCGGATCCGATGATTAACCCCATTGGATATGATCCAAATACCTGTGAATGTCCGGAGGGAACAGTTGAGGTTGTTAATAACGACTTTTCAAAGGAATGTCGTGAGGTGTGTGTTCCACCAATGGAATCTGCCGCTGTTGTATATTTGGTGGATAAAAGTGGTTCTTTGACAACAAAAATCAACGGAACAAGTATTATGCAACAAGCCCAGAATGCCGTTAATGAAACACGAATTCCTCAGGATATCTATTATTCATTCTACGTGATTGAAAATGATACACCAAAATTGTCATGGGGACACAGACATGATAGTTCGGATGCGGTGAGTACAGCCGCAGGGTTAAGCCCATCCGGAAATTCATCGTTTAGTAAACCCTTGGGACAAATTGCGAGTAATGAGTGTAAAAAAGGTCGTAAAATTTTACTGTTGATTTACACAGATGGTGAATTAAATGGCAGTAATACCTATACTCTGAAAACCGTCAAGGATGCCTGTCCGGCCGGCAGTGAGATTTACGTAATGACTTGGAAGGATAATCATACTGGTAGTATTGGTGATAAAACAGCAACTCAATCTGGTTGGGCCGGTTATTATGATAGGCGTTTTGATTTGAGTGATTTTAGCTCTATGAATAGTGCCATTGCCAACTATATGGCCAATAATTATTGTTTTGAACCATAGGTAAATTTTACTTGACTTTTGGTGTTCCGTTTGTTATAATACCCCCATTCCCCGAGAATGGGGAACAGACGGAAAAAACCGTTTGTTCACGCTTTTACAATTCGGTAAAAGACTATCGGGGGCAACAAAATATAAGGAAAAAATATGTCTAAAAGACTGAATTCAAAATTTAAAATTGAACGCCGTTTGGGCGCCAATTTATCTGGTAAAGCAAAATCTTCTTTCAATAAACGTAATTATGGCCCGGGACAACATGGGGCGGATCGTAAAAAATCCACCGACTATGGAACCCAGTTACACGCCAAACAGAAATTTAAGGGTGTTTATGGTAATATTTCTGAAAAACAATTACGTAAATATTATGCCGAAGCTGTTCGTCGTAAAGGGGATAGTTCTGAAAACTTGGTTGGGATTTTGGAAACACGTTTGGACAGCGTTGTGTATCGCTTAAAATTTGTCAATTCTGTGTATGCCGCTCGTCAATTTGTCAATCATGGCCATGTGACTGTGAATGGTAAACGTGTGAATATTCCATCATATTTGGTTAAAGCCGGGGATGTGATTGCTGTTTACGGTAAGGCAAAAGAAATGGCTGTTGTCGCCGAAGCATTGGCTGCCACAGATCGCAGTGTTCCCGATTATATGACCTTAGATGAAAAGGAAATGAAGGGAACTTTTGTGCGTGTTCCGACATTTACGGAAATACCATATGCCGCACAAATGGAACCAAACTTGGTTATCGAATTCTACTCTCGGTAATCAAAAGAGGAAAAAATCAAATCGCCCTGTTTTACGGGGCGATTTTTTTTATATCTGTTATGAGTGGGGGAACTTCACCAACAATTTGTTTTAGTCGTATCCATGCCAGTAATGATTGATGTGAATTGGAATCAGTGGAGATTAATCCTTGAATTTTATAGGGACAATTTATTAAAAATTGTGCCGTTTTTTCCAATGAAAAATTATCAGATGAAAAAAACAGGTATCTTGATTCGGCCCAAGATAACCATAAATCTTGGAAATCATTGTCAGAAGTCATTAATGATACGATGAGTTTATCAAAATGGATTGAAATGGTATTTAAATCGCATAAAAATTGATGTTGAAATGTTTTAGAACAGTTTAATAACGTTTTATTTGCCTTTCCGGATAAAATGGATAAATCCTTTTGACGACGAATCGTTTTGGAAATGGCCGCTTTATCTTGTAACATTTTATCCAACGGGTCATAAATCTTATTACTGTCTGAATTTCCTAAATTACCATCAATCCATAAAGGGGATAAAGATTGTTGTTGTAAAAAACGCGCATACTCAACCGTCAATGAATGAATTGGTCGATTTTCCAATGACAGAAAGAGTATTTTTTTTATCTTGGACATTACGGGGAGGGGGGCTAAAACGGTAAAAGGCATTATAAAATCTTTTCGTTTTGTAATTTTTTTAATGTAGACTCTATTTCCTGACGTGCCCGAATTCCGGAATCAATGGAAAAAGGTAAGGAATGGTAAAGTTCCAAAATATTGCTCCATATTGCGGGGGGAACAGATTCGGATAGTAAACGATGAATTTTTAAAGGGGCAACGTGCAATGCTTTTGCTAATGTATTTTTTGAAATATAGCCCAGTAAAATTTGTATTTCTCTGGTGGACAAATTTTCCACAAAAGACCACGTTAAATCCTTTTGTTGAATCGGTTGGAAAGATGGGAAATCCTGTTTTAATTCAACGCTTGCTGCTTGCTCCTTAAAATACAAAACAGATAGGAGAATGACCAAAACAAAAAATGTGATGCCTAAACCACCGGCTAATCGTATCAATGTTAAACGTGAAAAGCCGAATGTTAAAAAAGGAACTTGATAAAAAGGTAAAACCTGAACGGACAAAGTATCGCCTTGTTGGGTATTTAAACCAACAGCTGTTTGAACAATATCACGATAGGTTCTAGGGGATATTTGGTTGACTTGATTAATCAAAACGCTGATGTGTTGTTTATTGAGAAGAACAGCGTGGGAAGATTCCGTTGTGGTTATCTCACCATTTTGGGTGCGTTTTTTGTTTGTGGTTGTTTGGGTGGCATTTTTCAAAAACAATTGCACCGATGCCCTAACATTTCCTGCCCCCGCCAATTGTTCTAATAAATCCTCTATATTGTTTTTCAATTTTAAACCGTATTTTTCCTGTAGTTCAAAAATTGAATCAGAGGAGGGATAGTCTTTTCCAGTTGTCAGTGAGAGCATATACCCACCCACAAAAATCATAGTGGATAAAATGAGAATTTCCAAGGTATAAAAAAACTTTTGATACATATACTTTTCCCTATAGGGAAAGTTTTGCCTTTTTTACATAAAAAGTCAAGAATTATTTTGATTTTTTTATGTGTCTGTGTTATAATAAATATAATGAAATGGGATATACATC
>JAZUJZ010000069.1:0-6808 GCA_045643025.1 Alphaproteobacteria bacterium | reverse complement strand
ATACAATGGATAAAACAGAGTCTGTCATCGTAAAAGAAAGTGAATTGGGAATTAAATTGGCAACCCCGCCACCCAAGGTGTTATTGACACCGAATTTGGGAGTGATTGGTGTTGGTGGTGCGGGCTGTAATGCTGTGAATGATATGGTCACCAGCGGTGTGTCCGGATGTGCTTTTTTTGCGGCGAATACGGATGCACAGGTGTTGTCTAAATCTTTAGTGGCCGATAAAATTCAATTAGGTATTGAAACAACGCAAGGATTAGGGGCTGGTTCTAATCCGGAAATCGGTAAAAAGTCGGCCGAAGAATCACAGGAAAAAATTAAAGAATCTATTGCCGGATTGCATTTACTCTTTTTAACGGCTGGTATGGGAGGTGGCACAGGAACGGGGGCGATTCCCGTGATTGCCCGTTTGGCAAAAGAAATGGGGATTTTGACGGTGGCTGTTGTTTCAACCCCTTTTAATTTTGAAGGGCGTCATCGTATGGAGGTTGCCAAAAAAGGTATCGCCGAATTACAAAAATATGTGGATACTATGATTGTTGTTCCTAATCAAAATTTGTTCCGAATTGCCAAACAAAATACCCTGTTATCTGATGCTTTTAAGATGTCTGATGATGTTTTGTGTCAAGGTGTCCGTGGTATTACAGACTTGGTGATGCAAACAGGAATGATTAACTTGGATTTTGCTGACGTGCGGACGGCTTTAACAACAATGGGACGGGCTATGATGGGAACAGGAACGGCTCGGGGTGAAAATCGTGCACAAGTGGCTGTTGAACAGGCGTTAATGAATCCATTATTGGATAATTGTTCTATTAAAGGGGCAAAAAGTGTTTTGGTCAATGTATCGGCCGGATTGGAACAATTGGTCGGATTGGAAGATGTGGATGCCTTTATGCAAACCATTATTGAAAAAGCCGATGAAAATGCGGTCGTTAAAATGGGATCTGCGGTGAATGAAACCTTGGGAAATGCCCTGCAAGTTTGTATTGTTGCGACAGGATTAACGGAAGATGTCGTGGTGCCGGCGGAGCCCCTCGTTGAACCCGTGAATAAGGAAATTAAAGTGACACCGCCCGCTGCCCCTCAGCCAATGGTTGAGCCAACAGAATCGACGGGAGAAGGAACGGACCTGTTCCATAATATGCCCAATACGGGAAATTATGCTCGGCCTAATTTTACCCCTCATGGCGGGGTTGAAATAACGGTCAATCCTGAAGATGTGAATCCGCCAACGGATTTATTCGGTGAAATACCCCCGGCTGTGGAAAGTCCCTCTCGGGTGCGTAAGAATCCGCAACTGCAAAAAGAAATTACACCAGATACCACAAAAAATATGGGCAATGTAAAACGTCCGACTTTTGGGGGTATTTTTGGGCGAGTTCCGAATTTAATGAATATCGGTCGGACGGATAATAAAGCAAAAGGGGAAACAATGACTGTGTCTGCTCCGGTAACGGAAGATGAAACAGACTTGGATTTACCTGCTTTTCTAAAAAATCGGAATTAGGTTTTAGGTGATTAACACCTCAAATTCTTTGAGGTATGTTGTCAAATTTAACAAATCTGGCAGGGCTTGTGTTAATTCATCAAACACTTGTTGTTCGGATAGTTTTGCATCGGACAAGGGGCGGTGAATATATATTTTCAAGGTCATGCCGACAGAATTTGTTCCAGAGGGACGAATCATAATTTCCGTTTGATCATCAAAATTAAGGAGCATTCCTTGATTATCCAGTTGTTCTTGCGTTACAGGGTCTGTATAACAAAATGATTGAACAGTTTTCAAGGTAAGGGATCCCGCTTTTTTACCAATGTAAGAATGTAAGTGATCGGGTAAATTTTGCAATAATTGGTTTGCCCCTTCGGTTTCTTGGGTGGTATAGTTGATAGTGCGGTTATAAATTCGTCCATATTTTTTCCATAATTTCAAAACCAATTTTTCTGGACTGGATTGAGTCAGGGCTAAGATATTTAACCAACAAAGAATGGCCCATAATCCGTCTTTTTCTTTTAGATGAAAGGAGCCCGCCCCAAAACTTTCTTCGCCGCATAAGGAGATGAATTGTTTATCTAATAAATAACCAAAAAATTTCCATCCTGTTGGTGTTTGATAACAGGATTTTTTTAATTCTTGGCAGACTTTATCTACGGCCGAACTGGTGGCACGAGAATGGGCAACCCCATAAAATTTTCCTTTATAAAAGGGCAGTTTTTCCAAATATTGTGCCAAAATCGCCAAACTGTCAGCCGGATGCACAAAAAAAGATTTTCCCAAAATCATATAACGATCGCCATCCCCATCAGAGGCGGCACATAAATCCGGTGCATTTTTTGAGTAAGCCAAATCTACCAATGATTTGGCATAAACTAAATTTGGTTCCGGATGCAATCCCCCAAAATCAGGTAAAGGCGTTCCGTTGAGAACAGATCCCTTTGGAGCCCCTAATAACTGTTCAAAAATATAGTGGGCATAGGGTCCTGTCACGGCATTCATCGCATCAAAGGTAAAGGTAAAACCTTTTTGAAATAACTGTTTTATGGCATCAAAATCAAAAATTTGTTCCATATAATGGGCATAATCTTCCACACTATCCACGACTTCTATGAGGGTGGAACCGATGGTTTGTTCTCCCACTTTGGATAAATCAATCGGATCGGTTGAGATCATCCAATAGCGTTCAATGGTCGCCATTTTTGCTGTAAATTGCTGGGTCATTTCCAAGGGAGCGGGTGCCCCTGAATCTATATTGAATTTGATACCGAAATCTCCCTCTTTGCCGGCGGGATTATGGCTGGCTGTTAAAATAAAACCACCGATGGCTTTTTTAAGCGGAATCATATGACTGGTTGCCGGTGTGGAGAGTAATCCGTTTTGTCCCACCACAATATGCCCCAGTTGATTGGCAATGGCAATTTTTAGGATGATTTGGATGGCTTCATTATTATAATAACGCCCATCGCCCCCGATGACCAAAGTTTTTCCCTCTATTTCGTGAAGACAATCAAAAACAGATTGAACAATGTTGGCGACATAATGTTCTTGACGAAACAGGGATGTTTTTTTCCGAATACCGGAAGTCCCAAAACTTTGATCTTGATAAGGTTGTGTTTGAACGGCAAAAATATCCACGAAAATCCCCCTTTGGATGAGTGTTTATTTTTGTATAGCACTTCCTTGAGATAATTGCAAATTTTCACCCCAAATTTTATTAACCAATTCACCTAATTCTTGACGAGCGGTATTGGAGGAAATCGTATTTTGAATTTTGACGGCCTCTTCCTTAAAGTCTAACATGGTCAGTCCCTTTAAGAACAATTCACGAAAGACAACACGTTCGGAAACGACCCCCACCAATTCAAAGTGAATTCGGCGAGAAAGTGTATTTAATAAAATGGAAATAACTTGTGAGTTTTTGGATTTACTGAACAACATACGATTGCGCACCACTAACCAATTGATAGATGGCTTTCTTTCCAACATTCTTTGTTGTCTGGTGCTCCAAACAGTTTGAGCAAAATGGCTGGGGCCCTGAATTTTAAGAGTATCCCCATCTACATTGGCTAAAACATCCAAATCCACCAAAGAATCATTCATTGGTGTGACCAAGACATCGGCCAAGGTCATGGCTTCCATTCCCAGAGCCGTGTGTGATCCCGGGGTATCCAAAATAATGGCATCTACTTCTTCTTTTAACTTGTCCAATTGTCCCCGCAGGGTATAAATTTTGGCAATATCAGGTGTCCAACAGGTATGTGTGGGTAAAGGCAAACTGGCCCCTTTTTCTTTCATAAATGTTTTACGATTTTCCACATAACGTGTTAAACTTTGTTGGTCGGCATCCAAATCGAAAGAAGCCACTTTCTTACCTGCACGTAAGAGAGCCACGATTGTATGCATGGCTAAAGTTGATTTTCCTGTTCCACCTTTTTCATTTGCGAAGACGATAATTTTTGCTGTCATTTTTTATCCTTTTTCTAAAAACAATAGGGTGTAGTCTAACCATTTTAAAATAAAAGTCAAGTCTTTTTATCTGGATAACACCATGCGATATGCAAGCGTTGGTTCTTGTTGGACTTGGGGTAATGTTGTTTTACCGCTATAGATTTTACGTGGGGCCGGTTTAAACTCTTTTGCCATTGGTTTTAAACGTTTATGTTGTTGGGCCAATTTTTGAGCGTTTTCGGCCAGCCAGTTTTGTTGTGTCCGATTGCGTGATTTTAATTCGGCCATCTTCAAAATCATCATTTGTAATTGATAAGAAAGCGCATGATTTTCATCTTGTTTTTTCCATTGACGATCTGCATAATTTTCTATCATATTTTGTAAAATGATTTCAAAAGAATTTCTGTTTTTTTGTGTCAGCGGAATCAAACCCATTCGTTTCAACACTTCTTTTTGAGATTGATAATCGGCTGGCAGATGGCGTAAAAATCCCGTTGTAAAGGCGTTGTGAATTCGGGTGGCATTTTCCGGTTTGACATGGTAGTAGGCATGATCAAACACTTGAAACAGAGTGCGCAGAATGACGGGTTCTTTTGATGAATAATACTGTCTTAAATCGTTTAAGGTTTCAATGTGTCTGCAAATGGCATCTGTTCCTGCCGAAGTATCTGGAAATTGACATAAAAACGGGGTGGTTTGACGGATGTTTTTTAGGGTTGTATATAATTTGTCTTCATTTGGAACAATATAAATTGTTGTCATGGATTCTCCTTTTTTATTCTATACTCTTATTATTATATCATAAAATTGTAAAAAATCAAGAAAACATTGACAAAAAAAATAAAAACAACAAAATCACTCATTCTATTTAAAGTAAAAATGTGGCATGATTTTTTATCGGGGGAGTTGTGTCCCATGGACTTTTAACCAGATTTTGGCCTGTTGGGTATAGGGCGTTAATGATTGAACCGTTTTCCAAAATTCCGGGCTATGATTCATGTGTTTTAAATGACTCACTTCGTGGGCAACAAGGTAGTCTATTACCCAATCGGGGGCAAGGGCTAATCGCCAACAAAAACTTAAGTTTCCCTGACCGGAACAACTGCCCCATCGGGAAAAAGTTTCTCGAACGGTAATGTGGCGATAGGTTTGATGTACTTGCTCGGCTTTTTGTTGCACCCGTTGTTTAAGGTTTGATAACAGTTCTTTTTTAATGACATCTTTGACCCTGCGATGAAAAAAGGACGATTCGCCACCGATATACAGCGTGTTTTCCTGCCAATAAGTTTTTCCTGTTGGGCTGGGACATAAACTCACATAACGTCCCATCAGTTGAATTTGTTGATTGGGTATGAATTTTTGTGGGGTGAATCGGTGTTGTTGAATCCATTCTTTTTGTTGGACGAGCCATTGAAGGGCTGTCTTTTGGGAACACAAAAAAGGAATCGTTAAAACGGGTTCCCCCATTTTGTTGATGGAAAGACGCAGACTTTTGACTCCTCTTCGACGACGTATCCGTATGGTTAAGTCATCCAGAGAGATGGCTTTGGTTGAGGAAGGGTGTCCGATTTTATGCCACTTCAATGCCGGCCTTTTGTAAAGTTGCCCGTATAAATCCTATAAATAAAGGATGCGGGGCAAAAGGTTTTGAGGCGTATTCAGGGTGAAATTGAACCGCCAAATAAAAAGGATGCGTTGGAATTTCCAAAATTTCCGGTAACAATCCTTCTTGAGCGGTCGCAGTTATTTTAACACCTGTTTCCATTAAAGCGGGGACAAAAGCATTATTCATCTCATACCGATTATGATGTCTTTCGGCAATCGTTGTTGTTTGGTAGAGTTGATAGGCCAACGAATCGGGGGTGATTACACAGGTATCATTGCCCAATCTCTTTTTAGAGTGTGTTCCGCTGATATCCGGTTCAATTGTTTTATGCCCGTCCTTTTCTACAATCATCATTTTATCAATGACGGGAATACAGTCTGCTGTAAATTCGGTAGAATCGGCTTTTTCTTGTCCGGCAATGTTGCGTAAGGCCTCAATGATTGATAATTGGAATCCCAAGCAAATACCAAAATAAGGAATCTGATGCTCTCTGGCCCAGCGAATCGCCCGTAAAATACCCTCTGTTCCTTGTTTTCCGCATCCTCCGGGAACTAAAATACCATGATAATCAACCAAGAGAGTATCGACTTCAGCATCTGTTTTGTTTTCTAACTCCTCAGAATCTAACCAAGTGATATCCACCTTTGTTTCTTGATGAATTCCCGCATGGGTAATTGCTTCTTTGAGGGATTTATAGGCATCCTCTAAATGGCAATATTTTCCCACAACGGCAATTTTTGTCCGATGTTTAAAGTTTTCCATTGTGGCAACGATTTTTTCCCATTTACTTAAATCGACATTGGAATGAATACCAAAATAGTCCAATACACAAGTATCTAATCCTTGTTCGTGATAGGATAACGGTAGTTCGTAGATATTTTTGACATCCAGGGCTGAAACAACATTATTGGCCGGTACATTGCAGAATAAGGCCAGTTTTTTTCTTTCTTCTTCGCCGAGTTTAACCTTTGATCGACAGAGTAAAACGTTAGCTTGAATACCCGCTTCCAACAGGCGTTTGACAGCTTGTTGCGTTGGCTTCGTTTTTAATTCACCGGCTGTTTCAATATAAGGAAGCAGTGTCAGATAGACAACACAACAATTTTGCCGACCCTTTTCGTTCATAAATTGACGTACGGCCTCTAAAAAGAGGGTGCCTTCAATATCTCCGACCGTTCCGCCAACTTCATATAGGACAAAATCTTCATCCGTTAAATCCGAATCCATGAAGAGTTTTAATTCATTGCTGACG
>JAZUJZ010000068.1:0-11622 GCA_045643025.1 Alphaproteobacteria bacterium | reverse complement strand
CTACTACTCGTAGCAGCCAAAGCTTCACAGCACAATAAAACAACAGCCATCAAAACAGCCGTGTATTCCAAACATTTTAAAGATTTCATTTTTTTTCTCCTTTTATAAAAGTTTATCTTTAAATTCATCTCTGTCGGTTGAAAAATGGTATTCGGAATACCTCGAGTTATTCCCGTCTTTTTCGTTCCGATTGAGACGTTTTTGATTGACACCTTGTCAATCTATTTTTTTATCATAAACATTTTTTTACATTTGTCCAGCATTTTTTTATCTTTTTTTTCGGAATGTGAATTTGGGCTTGACTTGTAAAAAAAATATTGGTAACTTACGGGTGTTATACTGAAAGAGGGAAAAATGCGTTGTATACAGGCGTTGGTTTTCGTGGGGATGTTGGGAATATCTTGTCTCGGATGGGGGGCAACACAACCTTTAAGCGGTGTTTATCTTGGCGGTTTCGGTGGTGCGACTTTTGCCAAAGCAAAGGTGGGGAGTCCCCGTTCTATTGTGTATCGTCAGGATACCTATAATGAAATGGGAATGCATGCCGGCTTACAACTCGGGGTTCGGATGATGAGTTGGCGGGTGGCTTTGGAGGGTTCATTGAATTCAAAAATCAGCATGGATAATTATGATTTAACGGGACATCAATATGGTGCTCAGATTTATTATGATTTGCCTTTTCGCAGCCCTTTGCGCCCCTATTTGAATATTGGGTATGCCCATTATTTAACACAGATGGAAACAGATCCGGGGGTTAAACAAAAAAGTAAAAGGTGGAATTTTAATTTTGGGGGTGGCTTGACTTTGGCCTTGACACGTCGTACCAATTTGGATGTGGGTTATCGGTTTGTTAATTTGGGCAGATTAACCTTGCATTCTTCGGACGAGGCCATTCCTGTTAAACTTTTACAACATCAGGTTTATATGGGCTTTCGCTACGTATTTTAGGGGAATATCATGATTTTTCAGACATATCCCGACAAGCCATTGGCCTATGTTTGGTTCTATGCACGACCCTATTTGCGCCAAATTGTTTTTGCGGTTTTATTTATTACCGGTTTGGCTTTGACCAACCAATTTTCAACCTATTATTTTTCACGGATTATTGATGCCCTGAATGATGTGATTAAAGGTCAGGGTGAGTTAGCCCCCTTATTGGTTCCTTTGATGATTTGGATGACTGTGTTTGATGTCTTTCATATTGTTTGTCAAAGAAGTGCGTGGTTGATGCTGGAAAAGTCTATTCCCCCTATGACGGTTCAAATTAATAAAGATGTTTGTCAATATATTGTGGGACATTCTGCCGAGTATTTATCCAATCAACACAGTGGTAAATTGGGGGGAAGACCGGGACAATTATCCGATAATGTTGCTGATGTAATGATGATTTGTTTGTTTGGATTTTGTTCTCCTCTGGTTAATTTCATCTTTACCTTTATTATGTTAATGAATGTGAACAGGTGGGTGGCTCTTTTGTTGTTGTTTTGGTCGGCGGTCATTGTCTTGTTCTTGGGAAAAAGTGCCCGTAAATTACGCCCCTATTCGGCCGATGTTTCCGAAAAAAATGCTGTCCTGCATGGTCGGATTGTAGATGTGATTATGAATGCTTTGACCGTTAAGAGTTTTTCCAATTTGAAATACGAAGAAAAAACGATGGCACCTTATTTACGAAATGTGTGTCAGGCCGACACTTTACGTATGCATAAAATGCAAAACGGACAAGCCATGCAATCGGTTATTGTTTTGTTGTTTAATTTATCCATGATTTTGACAGCCCTGTTTTTATGGCATCAAAAATTAATTTCAACGGGACAAATTGTGTTGGTGGTGTTATTGGTGAATACCGTTGTGGAAAGGTTGTTCCATATTCTCTATGAATTAATGGGATGGAATCGGACATTGGGACGTATTGAAAATGCGTTGAATGTTGTGGCGACCCGACATGGAATTACGGATATGCCGCAAGCAAAGAAATTTAATACGCAAAGAGCAGAAATTGAATTTCAAAATGTTAATTTCGGCTATCGTGAAAAGGGTGGTGTTTTTAAGTGTTTAAACTTGAAAATTCGGGCTGGGGAAAAAGTCGGATTGGTGGGTATGTCGGGCAGTGGTAAGACAACCATTATTAACCTGTTACAACGTTTTTATGATGTCCAAGGGGGACAAATTTTGATTAATGGTCATAATATCCAGCAGATGACACAAGATTCCCTGCATCAAAATATTGCCGTTATTCCACAGGATACCTCACTGTTTCATCGCTCCCTTTATGAAAATATTGCCTATGGACGACCTTATGCGACAAAAAAAGAGATTTTGTCTGCCTCTAAACAGGCCTATGCACATGAATTTATTATCAAGGCAGAAAAGGGCTATGATACCTTGGTCGGTGATCGTGGGATTAAATTATCCGGGGGGCAACGTCAAAGAATTGCCATTGCTCGGGCTATTTTGAAAAAAGCCCCTATCTTGATTTTAGATGAAGCGACCAGTGCATTGGATAGCGAATCCGAACAACATATTCAAAAAAGTTTAAAACAATTGATGCGGGGAAAAACCGTGATTGCGATTGCGCATCGTTTATCCACCTTGAAAGAAATGGATCGAATTATTGTGATGAGTAAAGGCCGAATCATAGAAGATGGTCGTCCGGCCCAACTTCTTAAGAAAAAGGGAAAATATGCAAAATTGTGGGCTTTGCAAACACAAATAAAGCCCCCAACAGATTGATTCTAAACGAATCTTGCTTTTTGTTCAAAAAAAGGGTATAATAATGCGTCCCAGATGAAAGGATGTATTATGGATCAGATTCAATTACAACAAGTCGTGGATTTAACATCTTTGTTTCATCGTCACGATGTGAAAGCTATTCAAGTTGCTTTCTCTCAAGCAAAAGTCAAATCTCCCTTTTTAAATCGTTTGGTGCAGGTTTTGGATGAAAAAAATCAACCCCAATGGCAGTTGGATGATTTGCAAAAGCAAACCCTGTTTTCTTCGGTGGAAAGTTTAAGCCAAGTCAAAAAAGTTCTTTTTGATAATAAAATTTGGTTTAAGACTTTGTTAAGAACACCGCCATACAGTTATGCCAAGCCATCCCATTCCGCTTTTTATTATCAAAGTGTAAAAAGATTACCCCAAACTCGGTATAATGGACGTTAAAAAATCTATGGATTCAATTAAAATCAGAGGGGCCCGCCAACATAATCTCAAGAATATTGATGTAGATATTCCCAAAAATCAATTGGTGGTTATTACAGGCGTGTCCGGTAGTGGAAAATCTTCCCTTGCTTTTGATACAATTTATGCCGAGGGACAGAGACGTTATGTGGAAAGTTTATCCACTTACGCACGGCAATTTTTGGATTTACAAAATAAACCGGATGTTGATTTGATTGAAGGTTTGTCGCCCGCCATTTCTATTGAACAAAAAACAACAGGACATAATCCCCGTTCAACTGTTGCGACAATTACGGAAATTTATGACTATATGCGTTTGCTTTGGGCTCGGGTTGGAACGCCTTATTCGCCCGCAACGGGATTGCCGATTCAGGCATTAACGACCACTCAAATGACGGATATTGTTTGTCGCTATCCTATGGGAGCGAAATTAATGTTATTGGCCCCTGTTGTGCGTTCTCGAAAAGGTGAATACAAAAAAGAGATTCAAGATTGGCAAAAACAAGGTTATGTGCGTTTACAGATTGATGGTGAAACCTATAATATTGAGGAAGTTCCCCCCCTTGATAAAAATAAAACCCATGATATTGGTGTGGTGATTGATCGATTAATTGTGAAAGAGGATATTCAATCTCGTGTGGCGGGTGATATTGAAAAGGCCGTCGCTTTATCAGACGGATTATTAAAAATTATAGATTTAACCAACCATACGGAAAAATTACTCTCTGCTAAATTTTCATGTCCTGTTTCCGGATTTACCATTTCTGATTTGGAACCACGTTTGTTTTCTTTTAATAATCCGGAAGGTGCTTGTCCTGTCTGTGGAGGATTAGGGGTTAAATTGTCGGTGGATCCCAAGTTGGTTATTCCCAAATCAGAATTATCCATTAATCAAGGGGCAATTGCGCCTTGGACATTAAAAAACGGTGAAATGGGGCGTTGGTATGGTTATGCTTTGCGTCCTCTGATTCATGGACTCAATTTGGATTTGGATAAACCTTGGGCTTTGTTGGATCAGGAAACACAGGATGCTGTTTTATATGGTTGCCATAAAAAAGGCAGTCATTTTGAGGGAATTATTCCCAATATGGAAAGACGTTATTTGGAAACAGAGTCTGATGAGGTCAGGTCAGAAATTGCACGTTTTATGATGAATATTCCTTGCAGTGCTTGTCAGGGGGCACGATTAAAACCGGAAGCGTTATGTGTGAAAATAGATGGTAAAAATATTTCGGAATTGACGGCTTTTTCCATTGCTCAGGCCTTTGATTGGTTTTCAAAGTTACCCAGAAAATTCGGTCAGGAAAAACGGGAAATTGCTGATCGGATTCTAAAAGAAATTATAGAAAGGTTAAAGTTTCTGAATAATGTTGGATTGGGGTATTTACCACTAAATCGTATTGCCGGCACCTTGTCCGGCGGGGAAGCACAACGTATTCGTTTGGCCAGTCAAATTGGAACAGGTTTGACGGGGGTATTGTATGTTTTGGATGAACCTTCCATCGGATTACATCAAAGGGATAATGATAAATTATTGGCCACGTTGTATCATTTGCGTGATTTGGGAAATTCCGTGATTGTGGTTGAACATGATGAAGATACGATGCGCAGTGCGGATTATTTGATTGATATAGGGCCTGAGGCCGGCCGACATGGCGGACATTTGGTGGCCTGTGGAACACCAAAAGAGGTTGAAAAAAATCCCCTCTCTTTAACGGGACAATATTTGTCTAAGATGCGACAAATCAAAGTTCCCCTTCGTCGCCGTACGGGAAACGGACACTTTTTATCTGTTGAAGGGGCGACGTTGCATAACCTGAAAAATGTATCGGTGCAAATTCCTTTGGGGACATTAACCTGTGTTACGGGGGTTTCTGGAGGTGGAAAGTCCAGTCTTATTATTGAAACGCTGTATAAAAATTTGCACAATTTACTTAATCAGACACGGGAAATTGCGGGACCGTGTAAGGCCATCAGGGGTGCCCAATATATAGATAAAATTATTGATATTGATCAAAGTCCGATTGGACGAACACCGAGATCTAATCCAGCAACTTATACAGGAATGTTTGCCCCGATAAGAGATTGGTTCGCTTTGTTGCCCGAATCACAGGCACGTGGGTATAAAGCCGGTCGCTTTTCTTTTAATGTTAAGGGCGGCCGCTGTGAAGCGTGTGAAGGGGATGGTGTTAAACAAATCTCTATGAATTTTTTACCTGATGTCTATGTGAAATGTGATGTGTGTGGGGGAACGAGATATAATCGTGAGACCTTAGAAATTAAATTTAAGGGAAAATCAATTGCCGATGTTTTGGAAATGACTGTAGATGAGGCATCCGAGTTTTTTACCTCAATTCCCACGATTTATGAAAAATGTGCCCTTTTGCAGCGGGTAGGGTTGGGGTATATGACTTTGGGACAGTCTGCTGTTACGCTCTCCGGTGGGGAAGCTCAACGTATTAAATTAGCCAAAGAACTTGCCAGACGTTCAACGGGCAAAACCCTGTATATTTTAGATGAACCGACAACCGGATTACATTTTGCCGATATTCAAAAATTATTGGATGTGTTACAGGCCTTGGTAGATGCCGGTAATACAGTCTTAATTATTGAACACAATTTAGATGTGATTAAATCGGCTGACTATATTATTGATATCGGACCGGAAGGTGGTAACGCTGGTGGCCAGATTGTTGCAACGGGAACCCCTGAACAAGTGGCAACAGTGGATGAAAGTTATACGGGGAAATATTTGAAAAAAATATTAAAATAATATTAAAATGCACCGATTCTGTTGCTAGGACGGTGCCAACCCCACTTAAGCGTATAAAAGGCCTAAGAATCATTGACAATTTTCAAGCGCAATTAAGCTGCCTTACACATTGTCATTGTGCAATTATCATTTGCATTTATTTTTTTTAGTCCGATAACGGTGGTACCATGCCGAATACAAGGTCAAATCTTTACTATGCATGTCGAATCTGTGTCGCCCCCGTTTGTTTTTGGTGGAGGCGTCGGGTACTGCCCCCGAGTCCATCACATCTATTCCACTTGCCGTTTAGCATTATAGTTCCAAAGGAACGTAATTATTATAACATAAATTATCCAAAAATCAAGTATGGATTTGCTTTTTGACAAATCTGTGCTATAATAATACTAAGGGGAATGAAAATGACAACAGACAATCAACAGAAAATGCAACAAGTTCACCAAGTTCAGCGTAAAGCAGGACAAAGGGATTTGCGTGATGTGATTGCTACTGTTATTACTGAGGGAATTAAAACGGCCGCAATGGGGGGCGCCAACTTGGGTCTGGCTCTTCAAAAAGGGGCCATTAAACAGGGATTTCAAGCCACAACAAAAGCCATGACAAAACAAGGGATAAAACAGGTCGCTCAAAAAACACAAAGGGCTGCTGCAGAGGTTGCCATCAATACCGCCCAACGTTTAGATCAGGAAGATGATAATAACGGGGAAGTTTTTGAAATGGGTATGGCTTTATACAGAGGTAGAATCAGATAATTTGTTAAGTCGGATTTTTTTGAAAATAGGTCTTAACTGCTTGGACTAATGCTTTAGATAGTTTTTCACGGTAGGATTTGTTCCACATATTTTTTTCTTCCTGACGATTGGATAAATACCCCATTTCCAAAAGGACAGACGGAATATTTGGGGATTTTAATACAACAAATCCGGCAAAACGATGGGCTTTCGGAACCAATTCTACACGAGTTTTCATTTCTTTGACCACAAAATCGGCATAAGCAGAGGATTGATCCATGGCATACTTTTTGGCTAGATCAATCAAGATGTTGCCGACTTCCGGCTGGTAATCTGCCAAATCCATTCCATACAGAATATCCACTTTATTTTCTCGTTCAGCCAAGGCGGCGGCCTCTTTATCTGATGCTTTTTCGGAAATGGTATAAATTGACAGTCCTTTCGCCGATTTATTTTTTGAACTGTCGGCATGAATAGAGATAAATAAATCACCGTTCGCTTCATGGGCTTTTTTAATGCGTCCACGCAGACTGATGAATTCATCTCGGCTGCGGGTTAAAACGACCTTAAATCCTGCTTTTTCCAACAAATCTTTTGTTTCTTTTGCCATTTTTAGAACAAGATCTTTTTCATATTTACCCGATGCCGAAATTGCACCGGGGTCTTGTCCGCCATGGCCGGGATCTAAAACAATAATTTTGGGACGACTTTTTGCAGGTGGGGGTGGGGGCGTTGTGACGTTTGTCTTTTGTGTCCGATTCAAATCCAAAACAAATCGCCAATTATTTGTGCTTTGGGGTGTGAGTAAAAAATGTTTTTCCTGTAATTCTTCATTGGGTAAATCCAAGACAATTCGTGCGGTTTGGGTGTTGGGATTGCCCAAACGTCCCCCTTTAATAAAACCTGTGGCATTGATGTTTTTCAGAGTATCATTAAATTTTGTTTTTGAAAAATCCATCACCAAACGGGATGGATTTGCCAAGCGAAATACTTTGACATCTGCTTTGTTATCCAAATCTGCCACAAAACGCACGCCATCAGTGGGAGTTTTGGATAAACGGATATCTTGAATGACCTGTGCCGAAAGCGTCCAATTCCACAGTAATATAAAGGTTAAAATCAATACACGTAACATAAGGGGCTTTTTTCTCCCAAAAAACTCTTGATTATTTTGTTATATACTGTTATAATAAAAAGTGCAACGAAAAAGTTGCCTAAAAATATTTTTTGACGAACCGAAAGGTAAAAAAAGTGATGATTGACATTGTGTGTTTTTACTTTTTATGTCTGTTAGCATTGGGCTTAACAGGTTCGTTAATGTGGAATAAAAGACGGGCATATCGCCCTTGTTATAAATTGGAGAATTTTTATGTCAAAACAAATGTTGATAGATGCTTTGCATCCGGAAGAAACACGTGTTGTCGTGTTGGAGAATGGACGTGTAGAAGAACTGGACGTTGATACTCAAAATAAAAAACAAATTAAGGGAAATATTTATTTGGCCAAGGTGGTTCGGGTAGAACCTTCTTTGCAGGCGTGCTTTTTGGAATATGGTGGAAATCGTCATGGATTTTTGGCTTTTGGGGAAATTAATCCGGATTATTATCAAATCCCCGTTGCCGACAAGGAAGCCCTGAAAAAACAAATGGCAGAAGCCGAAAAGAAAGAAGAGGAAGACTCATCCTCGGATGCAACATCTGCTTCGGATGTTGAGGTTGTGCGTGAAGCTGAAGAAACGCCTCGTCATCGTCCCCATTTATTTAAGAAATATAAAATTCAGGAAGTGATACATCCGGGACAAGTGATGTTGATTCAGGTTGTCAAAGAAGAACGGGGAAATAAAGGGGCAGCAATGACCACCTATTTGTCTTTGGCCGGACGTTTTTCTGTCTTGATGCCGAATAATCACCACGGTTCTGGGATTTCCAGAAAAATATCCAATCAAAAAGATCGTAAGTCTTTACGGGCCATTTTGGATAAACTTTCAATTCCCGAAGGAATGGGGGTTATCGTTCGCACGGCCGGATTGGGTAAGACAAAGGCCGAAATTAAACGGGATGTGGATTATTTATTGAAAACCTGGAATAATATTCGTGAAACAACCCTGAAATCAATTGCGCCCAAGTTGATTCATCAAGAAGGAGATATTATTAAACGTTCATTAAGGGATGTTTTTACCTCAGATATTGATGAAATTATTATTGATGGTGCCGATGTTTTCAAATCAACACGTGATTTTGTAAAGTTGTTGATGCCCTCACAGGTAAAAAAAGTCAAACAATATAAAGGGAAAAAGCCCCTCTTTTTAGAGTATCAGGTAGAACCACAATTAGAATCTATTCATTCCAATATTGTTCAATTGCCTTCGGGGGGATATTTGGTCATTGATCAGACAGAAGCTCTGGTGGCGGTGGATGTGAACTCCGGACGTGCGACCCGAGAACATAATATTGAAGAAACCGCTGTCAAAACAAATTTGGAAACATGTGATGAATTGGCTCGTCAATTGCGGTTACGGGATTTGGCCGGTTTGGTTGTGATTGACTTTATTGATATGGATGAAGCCAAAAACAATGCCGCAGTTGAACGTCATTTAAAAGAAGCCCTGCGTAAGGATAGGGCTCGGATTCAGGTTGGTAAAATGTCCGGCTTCGGTTTGATGGAAATGTCACGTCAACGGTTACATTCCAGTTTTTTGGAGTCCAGTTATCATGTGTGTCCGCATTGTCATGGAAATGGAGTGATACGGTCTGTTGAGTCTTGTGCAACACGGGCGATTCGTTTAATTGAAGAGGCCGCTTCTCGTTTCGGAAAAACAACTTTGATTTTAACGGTTCCTTTGCAAGTGGCAACCTATTTACTCAATCAAAAAAGGAATTATTTATTTGATTTGGAAAAACAATATGGGGCCACAACACAGATTTTAACGGATACTTTTGAGCGGTTGGATGATTACAGATTGGATTATATTCGGACAGATGGTGCCAGGGTGAGTGTTCCTGTAATGCCAATGCCGAAGTTTAAGGTGGCACCGGTTGAAGTTCCTGTTACTGCTGCAGAAGAAAATACTGCGACAGGGAATGAGAATAATCATCACCATCATCGTCATCATAAACATCACGAGGATAAAGGTGGTAAAATAGCGCCAAAACAGGAAAAATTTAAGGTGGTGGAAAGTACTTCTTTAAAAGAAGAAACAAGTCATCCCGTAAAAAATCAATCTGAAACTGTTTCGGCCGATACAGAACATTCCAATGATGCTCCCAAAAAAGGCGGATGGTGGAATCGTTTAATCGGTTAAAATTGATCCCCGTTGAGTCGGGGGTTTTTCTTATCATGTTTGTCTATTGTTGTAAAAACTTGTCAAAACAATAAAATTATGGTATAATATTGTTATTTTCCAAGGATGGCAAGTATGGAGTTTCATTCTCTTTATCAAAACAAAAATAATTCCCGTATTGTTCAGGATAATTTATCCAATTACCTTTTATCCGAAATTTATTCACCTGAGATTATTCGACAGGCGTGGAAAAATTGGAAAAAATTACCGGATTATGTGCGGGATAATGTGGATCATGAGATGAAGCATTTAATCCAAAGATCAGATGATTTTTCAAATGATTCTCTGCAAGAACAAATTCAAGCCCTAACTATTACAAGGGCAATTCAGGTTTTGTTAGGGTATAAAAATTGTCGTTTCCCGCTGACGAAAGATAAAAATGTTAAAACATATCCTTTTAATTTTCTGTCTAAAAAAGGTGAATTTGCTTTAAAGACACTCTTAAATGCGGCGGCCCATCAACATTTTTCCCAAGAAATGTATGAATTAGCCCTCTCTTCCACCCATAAATTTTTGTTGGATTTATCTTTTTATAAAGATTGGAATTTGGATCCAAAAGAGGCAGACTTATTTGTGTTGCAATTTTATGCCGCTTCTCCAAAGGTAGATCAACTCTACAAAAAGTATTGGCCATTCAAAACCGCACGGTCCGGCCAATTGTTTTTTCAAACTTATAAAAAGTTTTGCCAATTGACAAAAACAAAACCTTATTTATATCAAGTTATGCCGGTTTTACAAATGACACAGGGATGTGAAAATAATTGTTCACATTGTGTGATGTGTGCCCAAAAACCTATTTCTCATATGCCTTATGTGATGTTTTTATCCTTACATAAATCATTAATGAAATACTATAAATATTATGAAAAACAACCCGGTGTTTTGGGGCCGTTTGAGCGTTTTTATGCCGATTCAGACTGTGTGGCCTACCATGATAATATTATTGGTGCCGATGCAGGGGATGTTGTTTTGAAACTGACCTCTGAAAAAAATCCTTGTTTCTTTATTACGAAAGGGATTACGGGAAAATTGGCACGTCGTTCTTTGGCTAAGGCGGCTATGGGAACCCATATTCATCTTTCTTTTGTGGACACTCCAAAAGAAAATATGCCCAAGAATATTACCCAAGCACAACAGTCTATCAAACTGGTTCAATCCATTCCTTCTTCTAAAGGAATGAATGTTGAGTATTTACATATGCAGGGGGATTCAGGTCTTAATAATGATATCTTTTTTGGTGCTCCCAGACATATGATTCCAATTCACAGTGGTGGGCGAGCCAATAATTTACCACAAGATAAAATTCAACAGATTAATGAATCTGTGGACGTGTATCCGTATATTATTCGCCCCAACGGGCAAATTATGTTTACACAAATTCGTAAAGGATTTTACAGGTGGAAAAAATTGAATGATTTGTTCCGCCATCTTAAGAAAAGTTATGGCAAAACAAGATAAAATAATTATTTAAAAATTTTACTTGCATTTCTTTTTAATTTATGGCATACTAATTGCAATCGCAAATTGCGGGTGTAGCTCAGGGGTAGAGCGCAACCTTGCCAAGGTTGATGTCGAGGGTTCAAATCCCTTCGCCCGCTCCAATT
>JAZUJZ010000067.1:0-1754 GCA_045643025.1 Alphaproteobacteria bacterium | reverse complement strand
TCGCCTCAAAGTATTAATCACAGAAGGTATTCCACACAAAATGATAAAGCGTGTTACTGGCTTCATTAAAGGCATAAGAATCCAACCACTTGGCAATTTCTTTGGCCGCTAAAGAAAGTTTGGTCATCATCCACTTATTAACGGGTTGTTGAACTTTGGATAAATCAAAATCATCATGTGTACATTCATTCATTTCGCAAAAACGCATGGCATTCCAAATTTTCGTTGTGAAATTACGATAGTTTTCCACACGAGATTCACCCATTAAAACACTGCGACCGGAACCTTCCTGTACCACTAAAGAGAAGCGTAAAGCATCCGCACCATACTTATCCACCATAGCCAAAGGATCAATCCCGTTACCTTTGGACTTACTCATCTTTTGGCCTTTTTCATCACGCACCAAACCATGCAAGTGAATTTCTTTAAAAGGTACTTCTTTCATGGCATAAGTGGACATCATCATCATACGTGCCACCCAGAAGAAAATAATATCAAATCCTGTGATTAAAACAGAGGTCGGATAATATTTTTTTAGGTGTTCATCGGCTTCATTCGGACAACCCAAAGTTGAAAAAGCCCATAAACCCGAGGAAAACCAAGTATACAATACGTCTGTATCACGGGTTAATTGCACGGATTTACCATAGAATTTATCGGCGGCAGCTTGGGCCAATTCTTCTGTTTCTTCACAGAAAGTTTGACCATCCGGACCATACCAAACGGGCACTTGATGTCCCCACCACAATTGACGAGAAATACACCAAGGTTGAATGTTTTCCATCCAAGAAAAATACATATTTTCCCAGTTTTCAGGAACAAACTTTGTTTTGCCGGATTTAACCGCTTCAATCGCTGCGGGGGCCAATTTTTCCGTCCGCACAAACCATTGGTCGGTCAGCCATGGTTCAATAATCACATCGGAACGATCACCATAAGGAATCGTCATCGGGTTATCTTCTTCATGGTCATATAAACCTAATTCTTTGATTGCATCCAACACTAAAGGACGGGCCTCCAACGGGCTCATTCCCCGATATTTTTCGGGCACATTTTCGTTGAGTTTGGCTTCTTTGGTCAATAAATTGACCAAAGGCAAATTATGTCGCTTACCCACCTCAAAGTCGTTAAAGCCGTGGGCGGGTGTAATTTTCACGGCCCCTGTGCCTTTTTCGGGATCAGCGTGTTCATCGGCCACCACCGGAATGGGTTTATTGATAATTGGAATTAATACATTTTGCCCTATCATATCCACATAACGTTCATCTTTATCAGAAACAGCCACCGCTGTATCACCGAATAAAGTTTCGGGACGAGTTGTGCCGACCATAATGAATTTTGCGGGGTCTTTTTCCAAAGGATATTTGAAATACCACATTTTACCGACTGTTTCTTTTTGGACAACTTCCAAATCAGAAATGGCTGTTTGTAATTTTGGGTCCCAGTTCACCAAACGTTTATCTTTATAAATCAGGCCATCCTTATACATCTTAACAAAAACTTTACGCACAGCGGCAGATAAACCTTCATCCATTGTAAAGCGTTCACGAGACCAATCGCAAGAACATCCCAAACGTTTCAATTGATTCACAATTTGACCACCGGATTTCGCTTTCCACTCCCACACTTTTTCCAAGAATTTTTCACGCCCCAAATCATGACGAGAAATACCCTCTTTTGCGAGCATTCTTTCCACAACCATTTGGGTGGCAATACCGGCATGGTCTGTTCGCGGTTGCCATAAAACATCATAC
>JAZUJZ010000066.1:0-36725 GCA_045643025.1 Alphaproteobacteria bacterium | reverse complement strand
TATGGAAAGATCAAGTCACGATTTATGATCAGCAGTGGGATCAGTTTTATGAAAATATGAATCGTCAATTCGGTGTTGCTTTGAAAGGACGTCCCGCTGTAGAGGATGAGGTGCGTCATAATCCCAAAAAATATAGTCAGGTTTTACAGGCACATCAGGCCTATTTAGCCCAGTTGAAAAAAGTAAAAAAATTAGATTTTAAGTCTAATCCACCAAAAGCACCGGAGGCGTTACCTGATGTCTATAATATTGCCTTTGCAGATGGTCAGACAAATAAGGTTTATCCCGAAATGCCGGCTTTATGGAAAGATAAGAAAAATCAGCAGATTTTGGCCCAATCAGGTGGGGAATTTGCTACTTTCTTTGAAAATGGGAATGTGAATACACCGGCCAGTTTTTCCAATATAATGGTTAAGGGAGATTTGGAAAAAGAATATGATATGCGTTTGGCTTTGGATTCTGTTCAAAAAGGGGCGGCTTCCATTGATGAAACCCAGCAACAAATGACACAAGATTATTTGGATAAGGTGAAGGCAGCCGGTGTGGACACCACGGGAATTGATTTGGCTTCATCCGGACAATTTGGTCAATTGAGTAAATTACTGAAAACAAAAAAATCCGAGTATATGAAACAGGCCTATGCCTATGTAGCTAAGTTGGAACAACAGGATGTGCAACGCCCTGAGTTGTTGGCTAAGCGTAATGCGGCCCAAAAAGTGCGCCAATCTCGTTTGTCACCGGAGGCCCAGCAAGCCTTGGGCAAAATGGATAACGGTATTATCCCGATGAGTCAGATGTCCCCTGTGGCCCAACAAAAGTTGGTATTGGCTGCTTTGGAAAAAGATACCAACGGATTGGTACATTTAACGGAAACCAATGCGATGGAGGTAGATCAACTGATGCATGAACGTCAATCCAGTAATAAGTTGATCGCCGAAGCACAACAAAAAACACGGGACACCTTGAAACAACAAGGGGATATGTTACCTAAATTCAAAAGTTGTCCTTTTTAATGAAGGGATTTGTCTATGACATCCGATAAGGCATTTTTCTATTTTAAGATTTCCCTTATCGGATCGGTTGTGGTTTTGTCGCTGACATTTTTTTTGACTTTTACTCTTGTACAACACAGTCGTGATTTACGGGTGTTGGCTCAATTTTATACCGAGCAGGCAATGAAATCAGAACAACAAAGTGAGGTGGTGCCCTTTGAATCCGAAGATTCCCTGAAAAGTTCTCGGTTAAATCGGGGATTTATTGATGAAATGCTTTTGCGTTATTACGTGGAAACACGATACAGCAGCATTCCGGATTCTGCAGAAATGACACGTCGTTGGGGGGGCAGGAGTTATTTGGCCCGTCTTTCCACACCGGCGATTTATTCGGATTTTGCAAATGGGTTGGAAAAAAGGTTAAAAAATTTGCCCAGTTCTGTGGTAACGGTGGATATTTTACAGGTGAAACAAGATGCCCGAGATGCCAATTTATATTATATTGATTTTGATATTTATACGACCTCTCGGACGGGGGAAGTGGCGGGAATTCAAAAAAAGACAGCCGCCATTAAAATTACGCATAACTTAAAAAGAAAATTATTCAGAACGGATTTTTCCAATCCCTATGGGACTTTGATTCGGACTTTTTCGGAAACAGATAGAAAAGAATAAAAAAAGTATTGGATATTTTTATTTTCTGTGCTACACTACATCTATGACAGAGGAGGTTATATGAAAAAACTGTTGTATTTAGGTGTTGTTATCGGTGTTTTGGCTATTCTTGGGGCATGTGGTTCTATTTATGAAAATTCCCCCGTCGGCATCGGACGTGAATATTCAGAACTCAAAAAATCACCATGTGCCTGTCTGGAATTGAAAAAAACAGAAAAATTACCCGATTTTTTAATGACAACGTAGGATTAAAGGAAAAATGCCAACAGAACAAAGAGATCAAGAATCTTCCTATGAAGCCCTCAAAACCGAACGTTATCTGTGGATGAGTCGGGCGTTTTGTGTGGTGGGTATTTTGGCTTTGTTGGCTAATATTTTGTTATTGGTGGCCTTGGGATCGTTACAACCTTTAACACGGATTCAGCCCTTTTTAATCAATATTCAGGATAAAGATCAACAGGTGATTGATATTGTGCGTCCGAAATTGGAAAATTTTAATCGTAAGCAGTTAGAGGAATCCTATGTCCGCCAATATATTTTGGCTCGTTATACGATTGGATCTGATTTGGAAGAGTTAAAAAGGCGTTGGGGGGTAGGTGGAATTATTGATTTAATGACACAACGGTCTTATTATGAGGCCTTTGTCGCACAAGAAATGAATGATGCGATGAGGTTAGCCGAGGATGAAGGAATGACGCGTGAAGTGATGATTCAATCTGCGTTGAAAGATGATGCAAAAAATCAATGGATTGTTAAATTTTTACTGACAACCAAACGTCAACGTTCTTCTGAAAAAGATATACGTAATTTGCAGGCCAAATTAGAGGTGAATTTTCAAACGGTTCGTAAAGGGATGAATTGGGAACAAAGGTTAAAAAATCCTTTGGGTTTTACGGTCACAAACTATGATCGGGAGGTTTTAGCGAAAACAAACGAATAAATTTTAATGGACATTCGTTGAGATTTTCAGTAAGATGGATAAAAAGTTGGAGGAATGAGATGCATTTATACACAAAAATAATTTGTTTTTTATTGGGGGCGGGGATTGTTTTCCCTGTCGGTGCGCAAGTTCAAACACCTGCCGATACAGAAACAGCAATGGTTGTTGATGCAATTAATGAATCTGCCGGAGAATTTGATCAGGTGGATACCAGTTATATCCATTCATTGGGCATGCAACAAAAGGCATGGAATAACCCTATGGAACATTTGGGCGAAGGACAGACAAAGCCCGGCTATACCAAATATAATTGGACCCCGGATACCGTGTTACCGGTTCGTTTACGTGAAGGAATGATGACTTTAATTAATTTACCTGCATGGGAGTTAATTGAAAAAGTGCATATCGGTTCACCGGAATCTTTTGGGGGAGAAATTGTGTCTTCCAATTCTTTATTGTTATATGCGGATCCGAATTATATCGGGGTAGACAGTAATATGATTATTTTTGGTCATAGCGGAAATCGTTATGTATTTTATTTACGCAGTGAAGGATTTAATACCGATAAAATAACCCAATCTGTGGTAGATGTATTGGTTGGACCTCGGTGGACACCGGCCAGTTCGGGTGGTCAAATGGGAGAAGCTAACGGGGTGACATCTATGGCGGCGGCTCCGTTAAAAAATGGAACAGGGAACAACAATATGCTCTCCGGTGCCAATGGAACCGGTGGGGTTGCCGGTGGAGCTCCTCAAGATTGGTTAAAAACAGTTCCTATGGATCCGGAAAGTGTGCGGTTTGATTTGGATATGTTTATTCCGAATCCGGAAGACGTGGATATTGCGCCCGATAATGTTTGGCGTGATAATATCTTTACCTATATTGATTTGGGGCCCAAAGCACTGACAATGACACAACGTCCTGTTGTTTCTATGTTGGAACAAGATTCTGAAGTTCCCGTTGGGTATCGGACACGTGGTCCGAACAGCCGATTAATCGTTGTAGAAGGAATTGGTGATTTAGTTTTAAGAAATGGTCGGAAAGTGATTTGTATTAAGTTACGTCGCAGTCCTGAAAGTGGTTTGCAATATACAGATTATGCTCCTCAAGGAGTGGGTGGAATGGCATCTGTTTCACAACAATTTATGGGAGATATGCCGGCTATTTGGACACAGACAAATTATGCTTCCTCGGCCGATAGTGCTCAACCGTATTGTTATGATGAAACAGGGGCCGGTCGATGTGCCAATAATACAACCTTTGCTTCCATTAAATCTATTCCGGATAATATTATGAAAGCCAATCAAGATGTGGTGCAAGCCGCCGGTAAGAATGAGATTGTGCCGATTCTGGGAATGGAAAGTGTGGCTGTGGAGTTTGGAACCAGCACGAAAATGTCAGAATTGGAAAACCTGTGGAATAAAGTCTTTTCCAAAAATAAAGATATTTTATCCGGTTATGAACCTTATTATTCCGTTGATGCAACGGCCGATGGTGAGGTGTTAGAGTTGTTCCGTTTGCGTGCAGGTATGATGAAGGATGTTCAAACGGCCGAATCTATTTGTCGTAAAATCGGTAAACGTGGATTTGCATGCTCCGTGGTGAAAATTCAATAAAGGAAATATGAATGGCAGCCAATAGAGAAAGTCTTTCACAAAAAACACAAAAACGTGGTAATCGAATTTTATTGATTATCGGGATTTTGCTGTTATTGTTGTTTTTATTGGCCCTTTGTCAATTACAGGATGAAACAGAGGTTGTTGAAACATCTCCCATTGGAAATGAAGGGGGAATTATTCGGGGAAGTTTGGATGCTCCTGATCCTGAACCGGATCCGACCCCTGTTTTTGCCGATGGATCTGCCCAATTACTGGTGACGCCCAATAAAGTGGTTATGGATAAGGTTGTTGTGGGACAAGTGGATGAATTTCCCATTACTTTACGGGCACAGAATGCCCCCGTCAAATTATTGGGTAAGAAATTGGAAATTGAAAAAGAGGATAACTTTCAATTATCCGGTGAGTGTATGGAAAAAGATTTATTGGAAATGGGACATAGTTGCACCTTGATTGTTTCTTGGATGCCCGAAAAAGTGCGTTCCATACATAATACCTTGGATTTGCGTTGGATGGAAGATAATCCTCGTGTTTTTCGTGAAGAGCATACCGCCATTGAATTATCGGCAAATTCTTCGGATTCAAAGGATTGTACCTGTTGTAAATGTGATGAAAAATCGGCGCCTGCTATTCCGTCTGAGGCCGTTAAAATCAATGGTGATCCGGTTCAGGTAAACCCCAAAGGAAAAGTTATTATTGATGGGCAAGAAATTGAACCTGTTGATAATGTCGTGATTGATCCTAAAACAAAAAAGATTATTGCGGTTGTTCAACCTGAAACAGTTCCTTTATCCTTAAAGAATGAATTATTGGGTTCTGTGTTGGATAATCGTGATGTGGTGGATTTTAACGGCAGTAAAATTGGTCACCTATTGGGCGATGATACCATTGTGAATGAAAAATTTGAGATTATTGGTAAAGCCATTCCTCATGTTCCTGCCATGACAGAAAAAGGGGATGTGATTGCCAAAATGGAAGTGAATCTGAATGATAAGACTGTCTATATGGTGGATGGCAAAAAGAAGGTGGTTGGTCGTCCTTTGATTGATGGACGGGTTGTGGATTTAGATGGTAAAGACATTGCATATTTAAGCCCGTGGGGATTGGTGATGGATTTTCAAGGTAAAATCTTGGGGGCAATTCGTCCGGATGGAAAAGTCATTGATTCCCAAAATAAAGTGGTGGCCTATATGCGACCGATGGGGTTGGCGTTATCGAAAAACGGTGGATTAGTGGGGGGTGTTGTGCCTCGGGGTGTTGTGGTGGGTTCCTCTTGTAAATCCTATGGGATGATTTCCATGAATGGTCAGGTCAAAGATGGCTTTAACCAAAGTGTAGGTCATGTGTTGCTGGATAAAACTGTTGTGAATGCTCAATCCAATGAAATTGGCTCGGTGGTGCGTCAAGGGTTGGTGATTGATAGTAAAGCACAACCGGTCGGGTTTGTGAATTCCGCCGGTAAAGCCGTTAATGCCAAAGGTGAGTTAATTGGATGTATTAATCCGGATGGTTCTGTGTTTGCAAAGGATAAATTTGTGGGGGCCATTATGCCTGTGGGTCGGGTGATTCGGGATGCCTGTGGTCAGGTTGGGGCCGTTTATCCCAACGGACAGGTTATGGATGATGAGTTTAAGGTTGTCGGACGGGTATATCCGGATGCTCAAGTTTTGGATGATAAGAAAAAGTATTTGGGGATGGTTGCTCCTACGGGAACGGCCATTGCACCGGATTGTCAGTTGTTGGGATTAATCTCTTTGAAAGGGGTTGTGGTATCACCCGAGGCATTACAAGTGGGTTGTATCTCTCGGACAAAAGAGGTCATGAACACAAATGGTGAGGTTATTGGTCAAGTGACCCCCATGGGTATTATGATGGACGATCAAAATAAATTAATTGGTCGTGTGGCTTTGGATGGACAAATTTATGATTCTAAAGGGGCTGTTTTAGGATGTGTCAATTCATCAAAGAAAATACAAACCGTTCTGTCAAATCGGGGGGTGGTGATTGATGAAAACGGGCGTTCTACGGGATGGTCATTTGTCGGTGGAAAAGTTTTTGATGCGAGCAGTAATTGGATTGGAGATGTGTATTCCAATGGATATGTGATCGGTGCCAATCATCAAATGGTGGGCTATGTCCCAATCAGCGGTCCTATTTTTACGGATAAAGGGGATGTGATTGGTTCCTATGATCAAATGAGTGGTTTGACCACGAAAACTTCGGGTGAAATTTTGGGACGTGTTTTGCCCGGTAAAAGCGTCATCAATGAATCTGGAACGGAAGTTGTGGGTGTTTTGATTGAAACAGGGACAACTTTTGTCGATTTGAATGGTATGATTTTGGGAACCTTGCAATCTGATGGCACTTTGATTAATCAAAATCAAATTGTTGAGGGAAAAGTTTATGCCAATGGGTTGGTCAGAAATGCAGAAGGTAAAATTTTGGGAGCCATGGTGCGTTCGGGGGCTGTTCTCAATACAGCCGGTCAGTTTGTTGGATTGGCCAAAAATAATACGGAAGTTGTGAATGAAAAAGCCCAGAAAATTGGTCGTGTTTTGGCCAATGGCTTGGCTGTTTCCACAGAAAATAAGGTATTGGGAATGGTGTTCCCATCTATTGCAGTTCCTGTTTCTATTGAAGGTTCTTTGGGATCTGTGATGCCCCAACAGGTTGGTAAAGAAGGGTCTGTTGCCTATCAAGGTCAAGTCAATGATATCAAGGGGAATTTGGTCGGAGTGGTCGCAGCCGGTGGAGCAATCCTGGGTGGAGATAACTCTGTTAAAGGGCATTTGGTAGATTTGAACGTGTTTATGGATGAACAAAGTCGTTTAATTGGGTGGGCAAATTTTGTAGGGGGTGTGAATAATCCGGATGGTCGACCTTTTGCAAATATTCTTCCTTCCGGTATGGCCGTCGGGTCTGGGCGTGAATTCTTGGGACGAGTGGTTTCACATCAAATTGCGGTGGATACGGTGGGACAATTTTTGGGAACTGTTTCCAGTCGTGGAGAATTTCTTTCCGAAACAGGTGAGAAAATGACACGTTTGGGAGATTCAATTTTCCTCTACGATGATCAAGGAATATTGATGGGACGTTTATTGGATCCGGGTATTGCTGTAGATAATAATGGTCAGGTCATGGGCTGGACACGTTATGACGGAAAAATAGAAAACGGAACAAAGGTTGTTGGCCAGGTTGGATTGGATGGTCATGTCTTTGATGAAAACGGTGTGATGGTTGGACGTTATTTACCCATTGGTATGGTTGGTTTTACGGATATGGGTAAAGTGGCAGGATTGATTAATGAAGCCGGCGAATTACAGGATGCTTCCGGTGTCGTGGTGGGACGGAGTGATACTTATCCTTTTGCTCACTTGAAAAATGGTACTTTGGGACGTTTTCTGGAACTGGGGTTATTTGCCACACATATGAATAATGGTCAAACTTTGGGAATGTTGTCCGATATGGGACAATTGATGTCTTTTGCACAATCTAAAATAGATGGTCAGGCGATGAGTAATACTTTTGTGGCAAATAATACAGCCCAAATAACAGGGGGAATTGTTCCAATGGGTATTGCGACCGCCACAACGTTGGGGGCTCTTGGAATTCCCAAAATTAACGGCCAACTGTTTGGTGATCGTAAATTAACGGGAAATGTGGCCGGAAATACCGTTATTTATTCCTCTAACGGTGAAGTTGTCGGGGGTGTTTATCAACCCGCTGTGATTATTGATAAGAAAGGATCTGTCGCTGGAACTACCGGCGGAACAAGCGGTGTTTTTGTACAAGGTAAACAGGTGGGGCATAAATTGGCCTTTGCATCGGCTTTATCACCGGATTCTCAATGGTTAGGAAACGTGATGCCGACAGGGGCTGTTGTGGATATTGATGCCAAACCGGTTGGTGTGATTACAGCAGATGGGTCTGTAATTAAGACGGATGGTTCCTTTGTCGGACAAATTTTACCCGATGGTGCGATGGCACAGGTTGCCCAAAAGGGGATTTTGAATACGATGCCTTATGGGGGACACACTGTGGCCCAGGGATTACCCTATGGTTATAACAAAAAGGTTTTGGGACGGACCAATATTTCGGGGGATGTGTTAGATGGTGCCAATCAAAAACTTTATCGTATTTTGGATACGGGATTGATTTTGGGAAAAGAACAACCTTTATCGGGGGTGGTTTTGCCCTTTATGACGGCTGTGGGGTATGAAGGAGAAGTGTTGGGGTCACTCTCTCATACCGGTGAAGTGGTATCCTATAAAGGAGATGTTGTTGGACCTATTGCAAATAACGGGGCAGTTAAAGGGGATAATCAATTTAAGAATTTGGGGGCTTTGGTGCCGGAACCTTTAATTGTCAATAATTGTAAAGTGGTGGGACAAACGGCCTATGATGGACGTGTGATTAATGGCCAAGGGTCTGTTGTGGGACGTATTCGTCCCGATAAATGGGTTGTTGATGCCCAAGGAAAAGAAATCGGACGCACCGTGCGGACGGGACCGGTAATGTCCCCTAGGGGTGAGTATTTAGGGCGCACTTTACCGGATTCAACTGTTGTAGATGTGAATGGCGTAGAAATGGCGTGTGCCAAAAATGATGGTTCTGTGGAAACTTTTGATGGGCGTGATATCGGGCATGTGGTTGAAGCCGCCCCTGTTTTTGCGCCCGATGGAACGATGATTGGGTACAGTACTTCTTTGGGAACCGTTAAGGATGTGAATCAGAAAGTCATTGGTACGGTGCTGGGAGATGGTAAAGGGACAGTGATTGATCCGTTGGGAAATGTGTTGGGACGGGTTGTTTCTCGTGAGGAAGAATTAGTTCTGGATGATAAGGGACATTTGACCTATACATTGGGTTTGAATGGTGAAGTGAAAAATGCCCAAGGGGATGTCTTGTTTAATGTCAATTTACAAAATGGTGAAGTGCGTACTTTGGATAATCAAGTTTGTCCGAGCATGATTTATGCCCAAGGATTGGGATGTTTACAGGGATGCGATTTAATTGGTTTGGACGGGGATAAAATTGCCTCAATTCAGGCCGATGGAACAATGCTGGGGGCAGATGGTGAATTATATGCCAGCTTATTACCGGATGGACAAATTTTTGCCCCGAATGGAAGTTTTATGGGTAAATTTATTGGGATTAGTGTGAGTTTTAAGCATTGTGGTTTGGCTGATTCCGCTGGGGGAGCAGGACGCCGGACAATTGTTTGGGGCAATCAAACCTATGTTGTAGATCCGGATGGTGTGGTTTTGGATGAGGATAATAACATTGTGGGAACATGGAAAGATGGACGTTTGTTTGATTTATCCGGCAAACCTTTATCTCCGGAAGCTGTCAATGGTCGTGAGCGGCCACCGGAACCAAAACCGATGAAGATTGATCCCGAACAGATTGATGCCATACATGATATTATCAGACAAAAACGGGCCAGTATGCGTGAAAGTTTGGGAAAGGGAACTTTATTGATTCCTGGGGCTGAATTACAGGCACGCAGTAAGCCCAAAAAAGATCAAGATTGGTCCAGAGTGGGTATTGAAAAAACGAATATTTCCACTTGGCCTGTTGATATGAGTAATGTGATTTTACAGGGTAAAGCCATTCGTGGGGTTTTGGCTCGTCCTATCGATTCCAGATACTCGGATTCACCGGCTTTGGGAATTGTTGAATCCAATGTGTATGGAGAAGAGGGCAGAAATATTTTAATTCCGGCCGGTTCTCGTTTAATTGGCAGTTTCTCCAGTGGGGCCGGTGTGGATGGTGTGGCCAAGATTGATATTCAATGGAGCCGTTTGATTCGTCCGGATGGTGTGGCCTTTAATTTACAGGGGTCTTCCTCTGGGGATGTGATGGGACGTGGGGGAATTGCGGCCTATTTGGATAAACAGTTGTGGAATAAGTATGGGATGCCCTTCTTAAATACCTTGGCAACGAATATGATTATTGATTTGAATACGGGTAATGGTGAAGTGGCGGCTTCTTCTGCCTCAACGGGGACAATCTCTGAAAAGGCGGCGGCCAGACAGGAAAAACGTCAGAACTGGATTGATTTAAGTGATGAAATTATGCAGAAGTTAATTGATGAAGTTGAGGGGATTCCTCCGGTTGTTTATGTGCCGGCCGGAACGAAATTTGTGGTGTTTGCCCGTGAGGATTTGTGGTTGCGTTCTGTGGAAGATGATGAAAAAGAAGTCGCCAATGAATTTGGTGAACGTCCTACGGCTGCCCAAAGACCCAAGACAGTAGAACCCGCAGATTTACGTAAAAAATCCCAACCCAAAGAGGATGTCAAGACGACAGTCAAAGAGAACAACAGAAAAAATAAAAATAAAAAGTCAGAACCGGAACCTCTTTATAATGGTCCGGAGGATATGCCGGAAGATATAGATGATCGTGTTGTACAACCTGTTCAAAACACACAAACACAACCTTTATAGGAGATAATATGGGAAATCTTTCAATTACAGATACATATCGTGTTTTGGAACAGACTTTACGTCCTTTATCCTATTGGTACAGTCAAGATAATGTAGAAGAAGTAGCTGTTGATAATCCCGGTGGTATTTGGTTGCGTTTGAGGGGAAAACACGCCTATCCATGGCATTATTATGAAGATCCGAAATTAACACGGGAATATTTGAATAACATCATGTATATTATTGCCAATACGTATGATTTGGCCTTTGATCCTCAAGCCGGAATGCCTGTTGTTTTTGCCACTTTGCCCGGGGGACATCGTTTTTCGGGAATTGCCGGACGTAATGTGATGTATGATAACGATGATTTGACGGGTGGTATAGCAATGGCCATTCGTGTGTATCGTGAAGATTTGGATATCAAAATGGAACAATTCGGCTTAGTCAAAGGGGGACGTTTACGTCAAATCAATAAATTAAAGGATGTTGAAGATCCGGATGATCCCTATGAACGTTTATTGTTATCTATTCAACGGGGGGATCATATTTTGGTCAGCGGGGCGACAGCCACCGGAAAGACAACTTTTTTGAACAATATGCTGAAATTATTGGATGAGCATAAACGTATTTTGACGATTGAGGATACCCGGGAATTAATTGTGCAACATCCAAATCGGGTTCATATTGTTATGCCACGAACAGAATTAACCAATACTTTTACCTATAAAAACGTGATTGATTTGGCGGTGCGTTTTACTCCTGATGCGATTATAGGCGGAGAAATTTCAACCTCTAATGCGGGGGCTATTTGGGAATTAATGGGATCAGGACACGATAACTGTTTTGCAACGATTCATGCCGAAAATCCGGATGCGGCTTATAAGGCCTTTATTGGTCGTATTATGCATACTTATCCTTCATCCGATCGAGAAAAGTTGTATAAAGAGATGAAGGAAAAATTGCGGGTTGTTCAAATTAATCGTGATGGAAACATTCGGGCCATTACGGAAATCACATAGAGGGAACAGGATGACAATACCACGTCTTTTTATTGCACGAACTGCTGATGGGACGGGATTAGCGTTACCCAGTTATACTTCTGCCCATCATATTGCCCTGAATTTACAGGCGGCGATTTCTGCACCTATACGATTAAATGCGATGGAACGGGCCTATATTCCCGTTGGGTTTGCCATTGGTATCCCAAAGGGCTATTGTGGTCAAGTGGTGAGTGTTCCTACTTTAGCCAAAGAACAAGGGGTCATTGTTTTGGGCGCTCCACAGATTTTACATCCGGCGGATCGGGGGGCTTTGTTTATTTTAATCCAAAATACATCGCATAATCCTGTGATTGTCCATCGTGGATTGATTTGTGCCCAATTATTGATTTTTCCCGCTGTTCAGGTGTGTTGGAATGAGTTAAATATGGCTATTTCTGACGAGGAAACCTCTTCTTCATCTGTTGTTTTAGATGCAGGTGGGGGAGAGGAAGACAAGTCGGCTATGACTTTATCTCCCAGACGTCAGGCCCATTCTATTCGTCATCGTTTTCAAAGTGAAGGGGAATCCGGTGAAGAATAATTTTGTTTTCTTATTGATTATTTTATTTGGATTACCGATTGAGGCCAAGGAATATATGTCCCTGAAATATGATGAGGTCAATTTGCGCACAGGTCCGGGGGAACGTTTCCCGATTGATTGGGTATATCAGGAACAAAATTATCCTGTGGAAATACTGGAATCCTATGAGGTTTGGCGGCAGGTACGTGAAGTAGATGGGACAACGGGTTGGATGAATAAAAATATGTTGAGCCAAAAAAGATATGCTTTGGTCAGAGAAGAAGATTCCCTGCTTCAACATCCCCGTTTGGATAGTGAAATAATGGCTGTTCTACAGCCCGGTGTTGTGGCACAAATTGAAGAATGTCCCAAAGGGGAGTATTGCCACTTAAAACTGAATTATCGGGACAAAAAATATCACGGATGGTTTTTACGGAAAAATCTGTGGGGAATTGATCCGAATGAAATCATTGATTGATTGAGCCAAAGAGAGATTGGGTCATTTTTTTGAATTTCTCACACAGGGGATTTTGGTTTTTTTGTCCATTAAAACTGGCCCATAATGTTTTTTGTTCTGCGGTTAAATTGATGGGAGTTTCAACCTGAAAACGAACGTAAAGATCACCCCGCACTTTATTTTGTAAGTTAGGCATTCCAAGATGGGCAAAACATTTTTCTTCCCCGGATTGCAACCCTGGTTTGACTGTATGGCGTTGCATTTTACCGTTGAGGGTTGGAATATCAATTTCGCCCCCAAAAACAGCCGTTGTTAAAGGAATGGGCATTGTTAAGAATAAATCATCCCCTCGACGTTGGAATAAGGGGTGTTCTTTGATTGAAATAAATACATAGAGGTCCCCCGCTATTCCACCCCGAACAGCAGCGTTTCCTTCACCCGATAGGCGCATTCTGACACCTGTATCTACGCCTGCAGGGATATTGACCTGTAAAGTCTTTTTTTGTTTTATACGTCCCGTTCCACGGCAATGTGAACATGGTTTTTTAATGGTTTCTCCGGATCCTTGACAAGTCGGACAAACTGTTTCCATTACAAAAAATCCTTGACGCTGTCTAATGCGACCTGTTCCCTGACAAGTGCTGCAGGTTTGGATGCCACTTCCTCCTTTACCGTCGCATTCCGAACAGGGTTCTAAATGTTCTACCTGTATGTCCTTTTTAATTCCTTGAAATGCTTCTTCTAAGGTAATTTCTAAATCCATTCGTATGTCTTCACCGACTGAGTGTTTTTTGGTATGGGAATGTCCCCCCCCCATACCGAACATTTCGGAAAAGATGTCTTCAAAGCCGGTGCCGGAAAAATCAAAGCCCCCAAAACCGCCACCAAAACCACTTTGACGACCCATGCCGGCTTTAAAAGCTTCATGCCCCAGTTGGTCATAACTGGCTCTTTTATCCGAATCTTTGAGAACTTCATAGGCCTCCCCTAATTCCTTAAATTTCTTTTCGGCTTCTTTATCTCCGGGATGTCTATCCGGATGGCAAGCCATCGCTTTAACGCGAAAAGCCCGTTTGATTTCGTCAAACGAAGCGGATTTATTGACACCTAATATCTCATAATAATCGGACACGCATACTCCTTTATGTCAAGAAAATATCAAAAAAAGGGTGGCTGATGACCACCCCTTGAGAGTTGAGTTTTTATTTCTTCACTTCTTCATAATCTGCATCCACAACCTTTTCATCGGCTTTGGGTTGTTCAGCATTTTGAGAAGATTGTTCACCTTGTTCACCTTGGGCTGCTTGGGCGGCTTTATACATAGCTTCACCCATCTTCATGCTGGCGTTTTGCAGGGCTTCGGTTTTTTCTTTGATACGGGCTGTATCATTGGATTCACTTGCCTCTTTTAATTCCTTCACACATTTTTCAATGGCTTCTTTATCGGCAGGTTGAATCTTATCGCCATTTTCTTTCAGCATTTTTTCCGTGCTGGCAATCATGGCATCCGCATGATTTTTGGCGTCAGCCGCTTCCTTAAATTTTTTATCTTCTTCGGCATGGGCTTCGGCATCTTTGACCATCTTTTCAATATCGGCATCAGACAGACCACCCGAAGATTGAATACGGATAGATTGTTCTTTACCGGTGGCTTTATCCTTGGCCGACACATTCACAATACCGTTGGCGCCAATATCAAAGCTGACTTCAATTTGTGGCATACCACGAGGTGCAGGTGGAATTCCCATTAAATCAAATTGACCCAACAATTTATTATCACGGGCGATTTCACGTTCGCCTTGGAATACACGGATCGTTACCGCAGTTTGTCCGTCTTCAGCGGTTGAGAAAACTTGAGATTTCTTGGTTGGAATGGTGGTATTGCGGTCAATTAAACGTGTAAACACACCACCCAAAGTTTCAATACCCAATGATAAAGGAGTGACATCCAATAACAAAACATCTTTGACATCACCCTTTAAGACACCACCTTGAATTGCAGCACCAGTGGCCACCACTTCATCCGGGTTCACGCCTTTATGGGGATCTTTACCGAAGAAGTCTTTCACCAATTGTTGAACGGCCGGCATACGGGTCATACCACCCACCAAAATGACTTCATCAATTTGATTTTTGCTGAGTCCCGCATCTTTCAGGGCTTTTTCCATTGGCTTTTTGGTGCGTTCCAATAAATCTTCCACCAAAGACTCTAATTTGGCCCGTGTCATAGACACATTCAAATGCTTTGGACCTGTGGCATCGGCGGTAATAAAAGGTAAATTGATGTCGGTTTGATTGGAACTGGACAGTTCAATTTTTGCTTTTTCAGCGGCTTCTTTGAGGCGCTGTAAAGCCATACGATCTTGGCGTAAATCAATGCCGTTTTCCTTTTTGAATTCGTCGGCCAGGTAATCCATAATACGGGCATCAAAGTCTTCACCACCCAAGAAAGTATCTCCGTTGGTGGATTTCACCTCAAATACACCGTCCCCGATTTCCAAAATGGACACATCAAAGGTTCCGCCGCCTAAGTCATAGACAGCAATTGTGCCGGATTTCTTTTGGTCCATACCATAGGCCAAAGCGGCAGCGGTTGGTTCGTTGATAATACGTAAAACTTCCAAGCCAGCAATTTTACCGGCATCTTTTGTGGCTTGACGTTGGCTGTCATCAAAGTAAGCAGGCACCGTAATAATGGCTTGTGTTACTTTTTCGCCTAAATAACTTTCGGCATCTTCCTTCATTTTTTGTAAAACGAAAGCGGATACTTGGCTGGGGGCATATTTTTTACCTTCCACTTCAACCCAAGCATCTCCGTTATCTCCCGATACAATTTTATAGGGAACCATGCCTTTATCTTTGGAAACCATCTTATCATCAAAACGACGACCAATTAAACGTTTAATAGAATAGAGTGTCCCTTGGGGATTGGTGACTGCTTGACGTTTGGCGGGTTGCCCGACCAATCTTTCTCCTTTTGACGTAAAGGCCACAATAGAAGGAGTCGTTCTGGCGCCTTCACGGTTTTCCAAAACCTTTGGGTCTTTCCCGTCCATAATGCACATACAAGAGTTTGTTGTACCTAAGTCAATACCTAAAATTTTACTCATTTTTTTCTCCTTTTTTGTTATTGGTAGTCAATATATAGGTCATACAATTGTATTTTGCAACACCCAAAAATGATTTTTATTGATTTTTTTGTTTTTTTTATTAAACTATATTCCAGATAAACGAGGAGTTCGTAATGTGGAATCAGTTTTTGCAAATCTTACGTGACCAATTTGATATATATGGAATGGAGACAATCGGTTATTTGATTATGGCGGTTTGTTTCGGTTTATTTTATATCAAAAGTATGCAAAAATATCGTTTCCAATGGATCAGTCGGTCTTGTTATGTTTGGACCATTGGAAATACTTTGAGGATTCTTTGTCCGGCTTTGGTTGCCCTCAATCCCGCATTTGAGATTTATGCCCCTATTCAATCATGGTTACAAATGGTTTTTGTTTGTTTGGGATTAACCTGTTTGTGGATGAGTTTATTGATGCGTCACTACGGGCGTCGTCAGATTTCAATTATTTTTAGCATTTGCTTTATCTGTCAATTGGTTGAACTTTACTTTTTATGTGGGTATTTTCAATTGTCCATTGAAACGTATCTGTTGGCTTTAGCGTGGTTTATTGTCGGAATCAGTTTGATTCGTGTAGAATCTTCCGGACGTACCGCTTTGTTCAGTATGTTGGGGGATGTTTTGGTCTTATTGGGATTATATTATGTGGCCAGAGAACACGGATTATTTCAAACGATGGAGATGTTGCCTCTTTATCTGTTTGGGGGTATCGGCTTATTTGTTTTAATTGTTCAGGCCAAATTTATGCGTGCCTATTGTGCCACATTGGACAGTCAATTGGAGGCCGAAAAAAAACGTCGGACCTTTTTCTGGGATATTGCTCCTTTCCCGATTTTGGTTTCCAAATTATTGGATGATTCTGTTTTATATATTAATCCGATGGCGCGGGGTGTTTTGAAAATTCTGCCGGAAGATGTGCCACAATTCCATTTGTCAGATTATTTTGTGGATAAAGAAAAACGGAGTGAATTAGTTCAAAAAGTGCGTCAAAACAAGATTATTGACAATTTTGAAGTTCAGATGAAATCTCCCCGAAAAGATGAGTCTATCTGGTTAAATTTGTCGGCCCGTGTGGTGGAGTTGGATGGAGAATTGGCCCTGTATCTTGATTTACATAATATTACAGAACAAAAGAATACCGAGGAACGTTTGTTCCAAGAGGCCTCAACGGATACTTTGACCGGTCTTAATAACCGTCGGCAATTTGAATCGTTGTTTGACCAAGCAATGGCCAATGCGTTACGGTATCAGACTCCCTATTGTGTGATTATGAGTGATATTGACCACTTTAAAAACGTAAATGATACCTATGGACATGAGGTGGGAGACGTTGTGTTAAAAGCGGTTGCAGATACAGCCAAAAAAGTATTTCGTGCATCGGATATTATTGGTCGTTTTGGTGGGGAAGAGTTTATCGTCTTTTTATCAAATACGGATTTAGAAGGGGGAAAAGTTGCTGCAGAACATTTTCGTCAGGCAGTGGAACAAAAGGTTATTACAACCGAGGGAAAATCTATTCCGGTTACAATCAGTATCGGTTTAACGGCCACAAATTCAACAAAATTATTGGATTTAACAAAAGAGGCAGACTTGGCACTGTATTATTCTAAAGATCATGGAAGAAATCAAGTCCATGTTTATACACCCGATCTTTCTTTGGAAACGGATAAAACGGTATGAAACATTTTTTAATCCCCTTTTTATCCATCGTCATTACTTCCTATTTCGTTTATCATGGGATTTATGGTCATCGGGGCATTTTAAGGTTACACGAACTTAAAACGGAATATGTTCAAGCCGTTCAATCCAATGATAATTTACAACAGCAGGTGGCAGATTTACGATTAAAGGTAGAGGCCATTAAAAATCAATCTAAAGATGTGATTGAGGAAGAATTAATGCGTGTGCTTAATATGGGACATCCGGATGATGTGATTTTATTGGATGAAACGACCTGATCGTTCGCATATTCTTTTTTGAAATGCCAATAAATCCAAGTAGGTTCCCCGCATGACTTTTGGATTTTTAAATATGGGGTTTCGTTGAATTTCACGATAAATGAGTAATTTATCTCTTCTTTCTTCTTTTAATCTTTTTATCCAACCGGAAATTGACGAAGTAATATCGCCTTGGTAATGTTCTAATTTATATTTACCCCAAAAAGGTGAGTAATGTACATATCCCAAGGATGAAAAAAGTTGGGGTAAAATACGGTGTTCCTCTGCATATTTTGTGTGGGTCATTGAACCATCACTGGTCAGCCAGAGGGCGACTTTAGGGGCTTGCGATAGGCGGGGTAATAAACGATATATTTAACTTGCATGGGTATGGAAGAGAGTTTTACAGAACAAAATCATGAATAGGGCAGGAACCATGAGCATACCTGTCATCACAAAGAATAAAGGCCACCCCATATGGGCCGCCAAAAATCCCCCTGAACTGGCAATGCAGGACAAAGGAATCATATTTAATGCAGTGAAAAAGGCATATTGGGTTCCCGAAAAACGTTTGTTGCACAGACTGGACAGATAGGAAACCCATGCGACGGTGCCGATTCCACCGATAATATTATCAAAGAGGATAACCCAAAAAAATGCGGTCATGCTGGGGCCTATTTCGGCCAATTGTGCAAAGGCAAACGAGGTAAAGATTTCAATAAAGCCCAGGACAAATAAAATGCCCCGAATCTTTTTTTCCATGGCTAAAAATCCCCCGAGAAAAATTCCCAACATGGTAATAAAGACCCCTAAAGTGCCGGACATAAAGGAGATTTGTTCTGCCGTAAATCCGACTTGATAATAAAAGGGATAGGCCATTGGTCCCAAAACACCATTACACAGTTTATAGGCAATGACAAAAATGGCCAATATCCATAATTTTTCATGTCGCAAAAGATCTTTAAAAGGGGTAATGACTAATTCGGAGAAGTTGGCGGGGGTCTTTTCTGTGTTGTGTTCTTTTAAACACCACATAGAAATAAAACCGATAAAAATTAATGCAATAGAAATTTGATAGGCATATTGCCACGCCATGTGGGCCGATAAGAAAATCATTCCGGCGACGGCAGACAGCATTCCAATTCTGGCCCCCAACTGATAACACGAAGTAGCTCGGGTGAGATTTTTTCCTTCAAACAGATCAATTCTTAATGCATCAATGACGATATCTTGGGTAGCGGTCATAAAGGCAATTCCCAAGCAGAGGGTAAAAACATACATTAAATGTTGAACCGGATCGGCCAAAGACAATAAAAATAAAAAAAGCATCATAAACAGTTGCACCAATAATCCCCATGCTTTTTTACGTCCAACATATTTTGCCCACGGTAAGTTGACTGAGTCAATAAAGGGAGCCCATAAAAATTTTAATGTATAGGGGAGCAATACCAATCCGAACAATCCGATTTTGGCTAAATCAATATCTAATGTGGCAAACCAGTATTTCAATGTTCCGCCGATTAAATTAACGGGGGCTTGACTGGCTAATCCCAATCCGATATAGGCCAAGATTTGTGATGTAAATTTTTGGGACATTTTTTCTCCTTTTATGTTTCGGGTAAAAATAATGATTGATACTTCTTCAGACGATTATATACTTTTGTATTTGGATTTGCCATTAATTTTTTTGGATCTCCATCTTCAATAATCTTTCCGTTTTCCAACAGCAGAATCCGTTGAGCGCTGGCAATTTCGGCCGGAACATTAGAGGCAAAGATCACCGTCGGATGATGTCCTTTTATTTTAGATAAATTTTGCAGAGCCAATAATACTTTTTGTTGTGCGTGTGTATCTAAATTGGCGGTTGGTTCATCCATGATAATGAGGGGTGTCTTCCTTAAAAAAGCACGTGCCAGTGCCAAACGTTGTTTTTGTCCGGCCGACAGGGCAGAAATACGTGCCTGTAATTTTTGATTTTTTTTCATTATTTCATTTAACAGATTGGCTGATTCTAATGCTTGATATAAATCTTTGTCTGTGGCAGCACGATAGAACATTAATAAATTTTCACGGATGTTTTTTTGATTCCAGAATGTGGGGTGTTGATGAATAAAGGTAATCATCTGATGTAAAGATTTATTGGAAAAAGTTCTGATGTTATCGGAACCAATATAAACGGAACCTTTTTGTATTTCATAGGCATGACGAATCACATTAATCAACGTAGATTTTCCCATTCCGCTATCTCCAATAATAGCGATACGAGTCCCTCTTTTTATTTTTAAGGATAAGTTGTTTAATATGGCGTTTCGCTCATTGGGATAGGTGAAGGATACATTTTTTAAAATAATATCTCCATTACTTTTGAGGACTTTTTTCCCTGAACGAGGTGTGAGATTCATATTGACCGTTAATTCTTTATTGAGGGTCATATATTGAATTGAAAATTGGTGTAACCATTTATATCGCCCCAAAACCGCATCCACTTCTCGTAAAACATCTGTGGCCAATCCGCTGAGCATAATATATAAGCCGATATTGTTTTGTGTAAAAGCCACTTTTAATGCTAAATAAACAAAGAGACATTGATTGATAAAACTCAAAGTATGTGGAATTAACCCCATCCAAATTTCTTTGATTTGATAATGTTTTAATTTATCAAAATAGCCCACTTGTGCTTGGGTTAATTCATCTAAAATTTGATGCTCAATCCCCAACATTTGGATGTTTTCTATATTCTCTAATGCGTCTTGCTGATAGGTGTTATTTTGTGTTTCCTGTTGTGTCAGTTCTTCGGATTTTTCTTTTAAACGGGTGTTAATCCAAATGGTGAACCAACCTTGTAAAATGGAAATGCATAGAATAAGCAGAGAATATAATGGTGTCAGAACAAAAAGTGTTATATAGGAACATAAAAATTTTAATTGATGAAAAATGTTCCAAATTAAACTGTAAATTGTGTTTTCGCCCAGCAGACCCAATTTCGGAATAGAGGCCACCATTTTTTGTTTGAATTCTGTTGAGGCAGCCAAAGCCGGCATCGCAAAACATGATTTCAGTTTTTCCAAGCGAAACAAAACATTATAACGTTGATAAACACAGACAGAAAATTTATTTGTAATATCATCAAACAATTGTCCGATTTTACCGGAAAAGACATATAAAATAGTCCAGAATACCACGATTCCCGTTAAAATATGTTTTGGAATGGCGTTTTGTAATGTATTTAATGTTTGTCCCATTAGGACAGGAATCAACGCAGAAAACAACGAACTGATTCCCGTGAATAAACAGCATAACAACAGGCCACGTTTGACATGACGAGGGGCATTCCAACAAATATGAAATAATTCTTTGATAAAAACCAGAAAGGATATTTCTTTTTTTGGCATATGCCCCTTCTTATATGTTTATAAACGACCCCGTTCAAATTTACGGCGTTCGTTGGAATCCAGATATTTTTTACGTAAGCGAATATGTTTTGGTGTGACTTCTACCAATTCGTCATCTGCAATATAGGAAAGGGCTGCCTCTAACGGCATCTGTGTCGGTGGAATTAAAACAACCGCTTCGTCTTTACCTGCTGCACGCATATTGGTCAATTTCTTTCCTTTAATAGGGTTAACCTCAATGTCACCTTGTTTTGCATTACCACCGATAATCATTCCCGGATACACATCCACACCGGCACCGATGAAAAGAGGACCCCGTTCTTGAATATACCACAGGGCATAGGCCACAGATTTACCATTTTCGGTGGAAATTAAAACACCATTTCTGCGGGCTTGAATTTCCCCCTTATAGGGAATATAACTATGGAAAATTCGATTCATCACACCCGTTCCACAGGTATCTGTTAAAAATTCACTGTGGTAACCAATTAAACCACGGGAAGGTGCATGGAAAATCAAACGTGTCTTACCCCCACCAGAGGGAGTCATTTCCGTCATTTCAGCTTTACGCAAAGCCATCTTTTCCACCACAACACCGGTGTAAGCATCATCTACATCAATAACGACTTCTTCCATCGGTTCCATTTTTTGTCCGTTTTCTTCTTGAAAGACGACACGGGGACGTGAGACGGATAATTCGTATCCTTCACGACGCATGGTTTCAATGAGAATTCCCAATTGAAGTTCACCACGACCCGCTACCTCAAAAGCATCCGTTGAATCTGTTCTGGAAATTTTGAGGGCCACATTTCCTTCGGCTTCTTTGACTAATCTATCCCAAATCATACGACTGGTGACTTTGTCGCCATCTTGCCCTGCCAATGGAGAGGTATTAATTGAGAATGTCATCGCCAATGTCGGTGGATCAATGGGTTGTGCCTGAATTGCATCAGTGACCACTTGGTCGCATAAAGTATCGGCCACAGTCGCCTTTTGGAAACCGGAAATGCTGACAATATCACCGGCCAATCCTTCTTCAATCGCTTGGTTTTTAAGTCCTCGGAAGGCCAAAATTTTACTGACACGAGCAGTTTCAACGGTTTGACCATCACGGGAAAGGGCTTTAATCATTTGATTTGTTTTGATACTGCCTGACGTGATACGACCCGTCAAAACACGTCCTACAAAGGGATCCATATGTAAAGTCGTGACTAACATCTTAAAAGGTGCTTTGGCATCACTTTGCGGTGCGGGAACGTGGTCAATAATTTTTTGAAATAATGGTTCAATGTTAATGTGTTCGTCATTCAGATTTTCAATGGCCCATCCTTCACGACCGCTGGCAAATAAAACGGGGTAATCCAATTGTTCATCGGTGGCACCCAAGTTGGCAAATAAATCAAAGACTTCATTATTGACTTCAATGGGACGGGCATCCGGGCGGTCAATTTTATTGATAACCACAATAGGACGCAAACCTAATTTTAAGGCCTTTCCCAATACGAATTTCGTTTGGGGGAGAGGTCCTTCTGCCGCATCAACCAATAAAATAACGCCATCTACCATGGACAAAATGCGTTCTACTTCGCCACCAAAGTCGGCGTGTCCGGGGGTATCAACGATGTTAATACGATAGTTATGCCATTCCACCGAGGTGCATTTAGCTAAAATGGTAATTCCACGTTCACGTTCCAATTCGCCGGAATCCAAGGCCCGGGTTTCAACCTGTTGATTTTCACGAAAAGCCCCCGATTGACGTAAAAAAGCATCCACAAAAGTTGTTTTCCCATGATCCACGTGGGCAATAATGGCGATATTACGCATATTTAAACTCATTTTTTTCCTCTTTCAAACTTAAAAAACAATGCGCTATTTTAACATAAAATTCAATAAATGTAAAGAATGAAATTATATGTTGCATTGGTGTTTGTTTTATGCTAGTAAAGGAATATAACCATAAAAGAAAGGATTTAAAATGGGATTAAAAGATATGTGGTTTGGTTTAATTGGTAAAACAGCAGAAGAACGAAAAAAACAAGCACAAGATGCCCAAGTTTTGAAAGAACAATTGGCTGAATTAAAGACTGAAAATGCAACCTTACAAAAAAAGACAGAAACATTAGAAACGAAAAATGTCGCCTTAAAAGCGGCCCATATAAAAGGAGCTAATAATGCCTATAAAGGGGGTGTTCGTGTCGGGCGAGAACAAATGCGGCAAGAACTGACCGAAGAAGGATGGCAGTTGCAAGACAACTTTAAGGATCTACCTCAACAAAAACAAATGGCAAAATATTTAGCCCATATAGTGAATGATGATATTTTGCCGCAAGATCAAGAAAAAGTTTTGAAAACCTTATCAGAATTAATGCAATCAGATTCTGTGGATATTATGCGGGGAGAAAAAATAGACAGTCGTCATTGTTTGATGGATGAGTTTTTACAAGGTTTTTATGAGAAGGATATACATAAAAAGGATCAAGATTTCTATCGTAAAGCATTTAAAATTATTTTGAATACCAAGGGGAAAAATGGTCCGAAAGTGGATCTTACCTCTTACCTTCCACATGGCAAAAATCCATTGATTGGGTATTTTGGGGCATTAAAAGCGCTTCGTCCTTTCTTGGATACGGCATTAGAAAGTGCTGCTTTTGATATGGATAAATTTGATTACAAGCATTTTCGTGGTGTGTTTGGACATGGTGATGGTGGATCTTACACCTGGGAATGGCCGAATATGAGAAAAACTTTGTTATTACATGGATTTGATGCCTATGGTGCTGGTTTTGGTAAAGAATTTTATGATGAATCTAAAGAATTATTCTCGGAAGGTAAATTGAAAGAAAAACCCGAGAAAAAAAGTATTTCAAAGGCCATTCAAAGAATCCATCAAATGTCTGTCCGTGAAATGCAAAAAGCTTTGGAAGAAAAAGCAAAAGCGGGTGAAGTAATCGTTCTTGAGGATAAAAAAACACCCAAAACACGATTGATAAAACCTGTTAAAAAATCAGGACGTGGATAAACAAAAATAAAAAAGCCCCATCTTGGGGCTTTTAAAATATCATATTTTATCGATTTTTTGTTTTCAGATTTTTGAATACGCTTTGAACAATTTTTTCTGGGGCAGATGCGGCTGCCGTAATGGCAATATTTCCCTGGATTTCTTTTCCCTCTAGATCTTTTTGTGTTTGCAGAATATAGGCCCTTTTATTTCTTTCAAGAGCAATTTTTTTCAGTTGTTGCGCATTGGCGGATTTTTCGTCCCCGATGACTAACAGGGTATCGGCCCATTTACAGGCCTCTTTAACGGCTTTTTGTCTTTCGGTGGTGGCTTGACAAATTCCCTTTTGATAAATGACATCAGAACAATGCTTTTGAATTTCCGTTAAAATAGGTTGTATTTTCTCTTCATTCCAGGTTGTTTGCGTGATAATTCCCAAAGGAATATTGGGAATTTTTTGAACATCTTGAATGGTATGAATTAAATATGTGGGTGTGTCGGGTGGGAGGTGACCTAAAGTTCCTATCACTTCATCATGATTGGGGGTGCCAATTAAAACGATGGCTCTTTTTTGACGGGCTAAAGAGATGGCCTGCTGATGGACTTTTTGAACCAAAGGACAAGTTGCGTCAATGAGATTTAAATTTTTTTCTTTGGCCTGTTGAAATGTTGTTAAATCAGCGCCATGTGCGGAAATGACACACGTTGCTCCATCTGGAATTTCATGGATATTTTGAACAAATACGACCCCCTGATTTTTATATTCATTCACAACTTGCGTGTTATGCACAATCTCGTGAAGAACAAAAGGGCGTTGTGTTATAACAGCATTGAGCAAATTTAATGCATGCTGAACGCCAAAGCAAAATCCCCGAGGTGTCAGACATTCAATTCTGGACATTTTTATTCTTTTGCAACAAATTTAACGGCGGTTTGTTCCATTTCAAAAGATTCAATAACATCATCCACTTTAATATCATCGTATTTGGCCAATTTGACACCGCATTCAAAACCTTCCTTAACTTCTTTGACGTCATCTTTCATGCGTTTCAATTGTTCCAAATCTCCCGTAAATATTACCACGTTGTCACGTAATAAACGGACTTTTGATCCTCGTTTAATTAAACCATCTGTGACCATACAACCCGCAATTTTACCGACCTTGGAAATGCTGATGACTTGTCTGATTTCCGCATGACCCAATAATTTTTCATGTTCTTCAGGTGTTAATAAACCTTCAACGGCTTTTTTCATATCATCGGCCACATCATAGATGATGGAGTAATAACGAATATCTACACCATCTCGCTTGGCCATATCTCTGGCACCGGGATTGGCACGGACATTAAATCCGATAACAATCGCATGACTGGCTCTGGCTAAGGTAATATCTGTTTCATTAATCGCCCCAACGGCCGAATGCATAATATTGACTTTGACTTCATCATTTTTAATTTTGGATAAAATACCATTCAACGCCTCAACAGAACCTTGCACGTCTGCTTTAATTAACACAGGAACTTCTTTTATTTCACCGGCTTTAATTTTGGCTAATAATCCCTCTGTGCCACCAATCCGTTTCACATTTAGTAATTCACGGGCTTTTCTTTCACGATAAGATGAAATTTCACGGGCTGTGTTTTCGTCTTTGACAACCACAAAATCATCCCCTGCCGAAGGTGTTCCGTTTAAACCGACGACTTCCACCGGTTGGGCAGGAACGGCTGTTAAGAGTTTTTCTTCCTTGGCATTTGTCATGGAGCGAACCCGTCCCCATTGTTGACCCGTGACGAAAATATCACCGATATGTAAAGTTCCACGGCGCATTAACACAGTGGCAACAGAACCACGTCCTTTATCCATGCGGGCCTCAACAACAATACCTTCTGCCGGTCCAATCTGGGGGGACTTTAAGTCCAACATTTCGGCCTGTAATAAAACGGCCTCAACCAATTTATCCAAGTTTTTCTTTTGTTTGGCGGAAACTTCTACCTCTAAGACATCGCCTCCCATTGATTCAACAGCCACACCATATTGCAATAAATCCGTGCGGACTTTTTGCGGATTGGCCCCCGGAACGTCAATTTTATTGATAGCCACAATCAAGGGAACCTTGGCTGCTTGGGCATGGTGAATTGCTTCAATTGTTTGGGGCATAACACTATCATTAGCGGCCACCACCAGAATAACGATATCCGTTATTTGTGCCCCACGTGCACGCATTGCCGTAAAGGCCTCATGTCCCGGGGTATCAATAAAGGTAATTTTTTGTTTATTGGCTAATACTACTTGATAGGCACCGATATGTTGGGTAATTCCTCCGGCTTCACCGGTTGCCACATGAGTGGAACGTAAGGCATCCAACAAAGATGTTTTCCCATGATCCACGTGTCCCATCACCGTTACAACAGGAGGACGGGGTAGGTAATGTTCTATGGAAACCTCTTCGTGCTTTAATACATTTTCCACATCGGATTCAGAAACCCTTTGTTTGACACGATGGCCCATTTCCGTAACAACCAATTCTGCGGTATCTGCATCAATCGTTTGAGTAATGGTTACCATCATTCCCAATTTCATTAAAGTTTTTACAACATCAGCCCCTTTTTCCGCCATACGTGATGCCAATTCCTGAACAGTAATTGTCTCCGGAATAATCACATCATGAATCACCTTTTCGGCGGGGCCTTTTTGGGCGTTTAAGAATTTTTGATATTGTTTTTCTCTGGCCCGTTTAATGGAAGCCAAAGACCGTCTGTGATGATGGGGACCATTTTCATCTTCGTTATCTTCATCTTCAGAGGGTTGATATTGTTTATAGGCATTCAAATTTACTTTGCCAGCCCGTCTTTGTTCAAAAGTATTTTTTGGACTTTGGGGCATTTCAAATTCTTTTTGTTTTTTTGAAAATTCATTCTCTTCTGTTTTTTTTCTGTCTTGACGATTGGCTTGATTTTCGGATTCACGGGCGATTTTTTCTGCCAATTCAGCCTGTCTTTTGGCTTCTGCAATGGCTTTGCGTTCTGCCTCTTGACGTTCTTTTTCTTCTTTGGCTTTACGTTCTGCCTCTAATTGTTTGGCGTGTTCGGCGACTTTTTGTGCTTCTTGTAAAAGTTTAATTTTTTGGGCGGCATTTTCACTGAGTAGAGTGGGTTTTTGGTCGGGACTGATAATACGACGTTGTTTTCTGACCTCAACCTGAACGCCGGTATGATTTCCCAAATTGGGACGTAGAGTCCCCCCCAGAGATAATGTTTTTCCCGATAAAGTTAATTTTTCACTCATGGATTCCTCCTTGATTAAATAGACGTAATTTTTCCGGATATCGGGTCAATTGCGCTTTGACCACTTCCATAAAATTATCTGGAATTTGAACGGTTCCCTTTGCCGCTTTATTAAAAATACGCTTATTGATTGCCTGTTCCAGACACATTGAATTAGCGTGTAACCACATTCCTCTGCCGGGTAAAACCTCTTGAGCATCAAAACAAATTTGTTGCCCGGGTTTCCCGACAAAGCGCATCATTTCACTGCGTGGGCCGGTTGTTTTACAAACAAAACAAGTTTTCAGCCCTTTTGTGCTTTCAGAATGATTATTTTTGTGGTTGTTGTGTTTCACTAAACCAATGCTCCCTAGCTTTCATAATGATCTCATCTGCCTGTTTTTCTGTCATTTTTGAACCGGCGATTTCTTTCAATTCATCACTGGCCAAATCTGCCAAATCATCCAAGCATTTGATACCTTGATCACCTAATTTGACCAATAATTCTTTATCCAATCCTTCAAAGTCTGTTAAATCTTTGGCTAATTTTAATTCTTTTAAACGGTTGGCAATTTTTGTTTCTTTAGCAACCAAATATGCTTTGGCACGATTTTGTAATTCTGTTGCCAAATTTTCATCAAAACCCTCAATAGAGGCGAGTTCATCCAAAGCAATATAGGCGATATCTTCCACCGAAGCAAATCCTTCTTGAATCAGCAAGTGGGCCATCATATCGTCAATATCCAAAGATGTCATAAATAATTCAACTCTTTCTTTTGTTTCATTTTGACGATGTTCGGCTTCTTGTGCTTCTGTCATCATGTCAATATGCCAACCGGTCAATTGACTGACCAAACGAATGTTTTGTCCACGGCGACCGATGGCTAAGGATAATTGATCTTCATTCATGACCACTTCCACGTTTTTGGCTTCTTCATCAATGACAATCTTTAAGACTTCATTGGGAGCCAATGCATTAATGATAAATGTTGCCGGATCGGCAGACCAATTGACAACATCAATTTTTTCACCCTGTAATTCGGTGGAAACTGCCTGAACACGAATACCCCGCATACCGATACAAGCCCCCCGTGCATCCACAGTAGAATCTGAAGAATAGACAGCAATCTTACTGCGAGAGCCGGCGTCCCGAGAAACGGATTTAATTTCAATCGTTCCATCATAGACTTCGGGGACTTCTGCCTTAAATAGAGCTGCCACAAAATCCGGATGTGAACGTGTTAAGAAAATTTGAGGTCCTTTTGTTTCTTGACGAACATCTAACACCAGGGCACGAACTCGATCCCCCACCCGATATAATTCCCGGGGAATTAATTCGTCACGACGTAACATGGCCTCTGTATGGCCGATTTCAACAACTAAATTACCAGCTTCAACCCGTTTCACAATACCGTGAACGATTTGACCTTTTTTATCCTTCATTTCTTCATATTGTTGATTGCGTTCGGCATCACGCACTTTTTGCATAATGACTTGTCGGGCTGTTTGGGCGGCAATACGTCCAAAATCCATCGGGGGTAAAGGATCCACGATTTCTTCACCGACTTTGGCAAACTTATTTGATTTACGTGCTTCTGTTAACGAAATTTGTGTAAATTCATCTTCTGTCTCTTCCACAATCGTCATGTAACGGGCCATTTCAATGGAACCATCTGATGGATTAATGTGGGTACGTATATCATATTCCGGACCATATTTGGAACGACCTGCCTTGGAAATACCTTCTTCCATGGCATGAAGAACAGCGAGTTTATCAATGCCTTTTTCATGAGCCAATAAATCAGCCATTTGAATCAGTTCTGGTCTGGGTAAAGTTGCGTTTTGCATGTTATACTCCTTTTTTGTGATTAAAAATTTCTTCGGGCAAAGTTAATTTTGCCTTGTCAATGTTGTGAAAGTCTAAAGTGAGGATTTGTCCTTCAAAGTCCAATAGAATATTTTCTCCATCTGTTCCCTTCAAAATCCCTTTAAATCGACGACGACCGTTGAGGTCTTTGGCCAATTCAATTTTGGCATTTTGTCCCTTGAAGCGGTCATAATCGGACAATTTAACCAAAGGTCTGTCAATTCCCGGTGAAGATACCTCTAAAACCCATTTCCCCGGAAACGGGTCGGTAATATCCAATAAAGCGCTGGCCGTTTGGCTGATTTTTGAACAATCATTGACTGTCATGTCCTGATGATCTTGGCGTTCAGCCATAATTTGCAGAGTCTTTAATTCATTACCCTGAACAGAAACACGAACGATATCATATCCCATATCGTTAATGCTTGGTTCAATGGTTGTTAATACTTTGTCTGTCAGTTCCATTTTGTTTTCCCTGTTAAAAAAGCGGGGCTTTTTCAAGTCCCGCCCCTTATTTTTTTAAGAAAGCTGAGCCTATTATAATCAATTTATTTTTGTTTGTCAATAAAATTTTACTTTACAAATGAAAAAAAGTTTGATAAAATATCCTTGTTTTTGAAACAGGGTGATTTTTCCCGTTATATTAACTCCATTTTTTCAGAGGTTTTATGAAACAACAGTATAATCGTGTCAGACGCCACAGTAATAATCGCTCCGGTCGCAGTATGCAACCCCAACAAATTTATCGTTATACCAATTTGGATTCATCGGGGCCTTTGGGAAAATTACGTGGAACGCCTTTACAATTGGCCGAAAAGTATCAAGCAGGGGCAAAAGATGCCAGTATGCAAGGGGATGATGTTTTGATGCAAACTTGCCAACAATACGCTGACCATTATTTGAGATTGCAAGCGATTGCCATTGAAAACGAACAGATTTTAAAATCAAAAACAGTGACTGTTCCTGTAGAGGTGGAAAACGAAGAAAATCCCGTTGCGCCCGAAGAAAAAATTGAAACGATTGATCCTGCTGTTTTACCACCTGTCGCAGAAACAGCCGAGTAATTATTTTTCCAAAATCACACAAGCAATGGCGTTTTGATCGTCCGCCAAGCTGAGATGTATGTTGAATTTTTGAGTATGAAATTGATGATAAATTAAACGGCGGGCTTTTTCTGTCAGAGTGAGGACGGGTTTGCCACATTCATCATTCAAAATTTCCATATCTTGCCAATTTAATTTTTTTCCAATACCCGTTCCACAGGCCTTAGCCATAGCTTCTTTGGCCGCAAAGCGTTTTGCAAAATAGCCGATTTTTGCTTTATTTTTTGGGGCTTTTTGTTGTTCTGTAGGGGTAAAAAGACGCTGAATCATGCCGGGCGTTTGAGTTATTTTTTTTCCAAAACGTTGAATATGAACGATATCAATACCGATTCCCAAAATCATGATCCTGTTTCCCTTTGAACTTGAATAATTTTAGAATGGGCCTTCAATGCCTGAATGACCAAATCTAAATGGCGGGCATTTTTGACCTGTAAATCAGCCATAATTTCTGTGAATTTATCATTTTGATCGGTGGTGTTCATATGAACAATTTGGGCCTTTTTCTTATTTAATAAAGAAATAATTTGTCCCATTGTGGCCGGTCCTGTTTTCCAGGTAATTTTTAACCGAGCGGGATATTTATTTTTATTATTTGATAAATTCCATTCCACAGCCACCCACTTTTCCGGATTTTTTTTGAATTTGGCCAATGAAGCACAGTCTCTCGTATGAATGGTATATTGGTTTTGCTTGTTTTGAATGGCAACAATTGCATCTCCGACCACAGGGTGACAACATGAGGCCAACTGAAAGTTATCGTTTGATTTAAGACCTAAAATCGGGGCTGTCTTAGGTTTATTAGACCAATGATGGATAATATCCAAAGTCCGTTGATACAGGGATGATTTCATATTCGGATACATTAATGTCATAATTTTTTTGATCGTTATTTTCCCTTTATTGATATCTAATAACATGGTGTCCAGATTTTTATATTTTAATTCTTTAACAACTCTTTCCAGTTCGGCTGTATGAAAAGTGAGATGGTGATTATCAATCGTTTTTTGAATTTTTGTTAAAACACCTTGAATTTTAATGTTATTGTCCCGCTGTCTTAAGTAAGATAAAATTTTGGAACGGGCTTGGGCTGTTGTGACATTCTGTAATGTATCGGTGGTGATTTCTTTTTTCTTATTTAAGATTAAACGCACACTTTGACCATTTTTCAGGGCATAAGTTTCTGTTTCTTTATGTCCGTTCACATAGGCCCCCACGCAAGTATGTCCCCAGGATGTGTTTTGTAAATAGGCAAAATCCAAAATTGTTGCCCCTTTTTTCAAAGAATATAATTTCCCCTTTTCGGTAAAAAGGAAAATTTTATCCTGATAAAGGGCCATTTTGGTATGTTCCAAAAATTCTTTGGGATCTTTTGACGTTTTGATCAGTTGTAATAATTCTTGCATCCATTCATATTGTTTGGCATCAATATGAAACCCTTGTTTATATTGCCAATGGGCAACCACACCGTAATTGGCCTCTTGATCCATGTCAAATGTCCGAATTTGGATTTCCAATCGTTGTTCGTGGGGGCCAATGATACAGGTGTGTAATGATTTATAACCACTGTCCTTCGGGTTGGAAATATAGTCTTTGAATCGTGAACCGGGAATAGCATGAAAATGGGTATGAATCACCCCCAAAACTTTATAGCAATCCGGTATGGATTTAACCAAGATTCTGATTCCGATTAGGTCAAAAATCTCCTCCATCAAATAATCATGTGTTTGTAATTTTTTCCAGATGGAATAGGGGGTTTTTTGACGTGCCAGAACCTCTGCCTTGATATGATTTTCCGTCATTAATCGTTTGAATGTTCTCAAAAGAGAGGCCAGGGTATTTTTCCCCTTTGACACAAAGTCATTCAGTTTATTGGTAATATCTTGATAGGCCTCTGGATAGAGGTTTTGAAAACATAAATCTTCCATTTCTATTTTAATTTTATGCAGTCCGATTCTTTCTGCCAACGGCACATAGATGGATAAAGTTTCCATAGCAATACGGTGTCTTTTTTCGGGAGATTTACATTTACACAGAGTGCGCATATTGTGTAAGCGATCAGCCATTTTAATCATTAAAATGCGGATATCTTTACTGGTGGCCAAAACTAATTCTTGAAAGTTTTGGGCCTGTTTTTCTGTTTCGTCTTGTAATTGAATTTTATTCAGTTTTGTGACACCCTCAACCAATTCAGCAACATCGTGTCCGAATAATGTTTCCAAGTCATGATAAGCAGTGGGGGTATCTTCTACCGTATCGTGTAACAGGGCAGCCACAATTGTGTCTGTATCCATTTTATAGTCCACCAAAATTTGTGCAACCGAAGTCGGATGATTAAAGTAGGGTTCACCTGATTCTCGGCGTTGATCATAATGGACTTTGCTGGCTAAAACATAGGCACGCACCAATGCATTTTCATCTGCATTGGGTTGATAGGCCTTTACTCGTTCAATGAGTTCATATTGACGCATATTTTCCCCCCTTTTGCGTCAGGTGAATTTTAGGCATCTACTTCGTGGTCAGCCACGACTTGGAATGAATCTGATCCCACAAATTCTGTATCAGCATACATAGGGGATTCACCGGCAATTTCTGCCTCTACTTCTTTTAAATCTTGTGCTTCAATCTGTTCTTCTTGGGCAGAAGCATAGCGTTGCATATTGGTAATGACATTTTCCCGTAACTGATTCGTATCTACGGTATTGGCCTCAATTTCACGTAGAGAAAGAACCGTGTTTTTATCTTCTTCCCTGTCCAGCGCAGAAGCCAATCCGGATTCCAGTGCTTTTGTTCGACCGGTTGCTAATAATACCAAATCAAAACGATTGGGAACTCTTTGAATACATTCTTCAACAGTGACACGAGCCATTTTTCATCCTTTCAAAAATCAAACTGAAACAAATTATACACATTTTTTTGTCAAAAATCAAGACTTTTATTAAAAAGTGCCTTGCACTTTGTTTTGGTTTTGGGTAAAATAAAGCAAAATAAAATACAAAAGAGGTATCAGAATGACAAAAAAATATTTAATTACAAGCGCTTTACCCTATGTAAATGGATTGCCTCATTTGGGACATTTGGTCGGGTGCTTATTGCCTGCGGACGTTTATGCACGTTTTTTACGGGGACAAGGAAAAGATGTTTTATGTATCTGTGGAACAGATGAACATGGGACACCTTCCGAAGTAGGCGCAGCTAAAGAGAATATGTCTGTAGATGAATATTGCAAAAAATATCATGATTTACATGCGCAAATTTATCAAGGTTTTAACCTGTCCTTTGATTATTTTGGTCGGACCAGTTCAGAGCAAAATAAAGAGATTACCTATCGTATTTTTCATGCCTTGGATAAAAATGGTTTAATTGAGGAGAAAATGACGAAACAAGTCTATTCCCCTGCTGATAATCGCTATTTACCGGACAGTTATGTGATTGGTACTTGTCCTTATTGTGGCTATGAAAGAGCCAAGGGTGATCAATGTGAAAATTGTACAAAATTATTGGATCCAACCGATTTGATTAACCCAAAAAGTGCTATTTCAGGAAGCAGTGATATTCAAATCAAAGAAACAAAACATTTGTTTTTGAATCTGCCAAAATTGGAAAAAGAATTAAATACTTGGATTGAAACTAAAAAAGGTATATGGCCGGATATTGCATATTCTGTGGCTAAAAAATGGTTAAAAGAAGGGTTGCAGGAAAGGGGAATTACGCGTGATTTAAAATGGGGATTTAGCGTTCCCAAAGAAGGTTTTGAAGATAAAGTCTTTTATGTATGGTTTGATGCACCTATCGGTTATATCGGTATTACCAAAGAATGGGCGGATAAAGATCCGAATAATCGTTCTTGGGAAGATTGGTGGTTGAATCCTGAAAATGTCTTACATACAGAATTTATGGGTAAAGATAATATTCCTTTCCATTCCATTACATTCCCTGCTACTTTGCGTGGAACAGGGGAATCTTGGACAGAGGTGAGTTTCTTAAAGGGGATGAATTGGTTAAATTTTGCCGGTGGAAAATTTTCTAAATCAGCACATCGTGGTATTTTCTTGGATGATGCTTTGGGTGAATTTTCCGCTGATTATTGGCGTTATTGGTTATTGGCTAATGCACCTGAGTCAGATGATGCTGTTTTTTCGTTTGAAACTTTTGCTTCTGTTATTAATAAAGATCTGAATGATGTATTGGGTAATTTTGTGAATCGGGTCCTCAAAATGACACAAAAAGATTTTGGGACTCAAGTTCCTGTAAGAGGCCCCGATACACCGGCAGAAACGGAATTGTATGCAACGTTGGATAGATTAATAGCCCAGTATACCCAACATATGGAAGATATTGAAATTCGTAAGGCCTTGGCAGATTTACGAGAAATTTGGACCACAGGTAATAATTATATTGCCCAATGTGAGCCATGGAAAGTGGTGAAGACGGATAAAGAACGGGCGGGAACAATTTTAGCAATTGCCTTGAATTTGATTTATTTATTTGCCCAGTTGACATTTCCCGTAATGCCTGCTAAAGCAAAAGAGATGCTCGGTATTGTTCAGGAACAAATCCAGTTTGTATGGCCTAATCGTCCGGCAAAAGAATTACTTTCTGTTATAGCAAGTGGACAGGCCTTTACACCTTGTGCGCCTTTATTCCAGAAAATTTTACCGGAACAAAAAGAGATGTTGAAAGTTAAATATGGGGAGGTTCAAAATGGCCAGTAGTCAATCCAGTATGGGAAATATTTTATTTCGTATTTTTTGGTGGTTGATGCAACGTATTAATTTGAATTGGGCCCATCGTTTGATGTATTGGGGACTCAGAGATGGTGCTTTCCCACGACAGACCGTTCATGAACAACAATTGGCTTCTACCCTTTGGGGACATGCTTTTCCGACACCATTTGGGGTGGGAGAAGGAATTGATAAAAAGGGAAATGTGTTGGATAATTTGATTTATACGGGGTTTTCCTATGGTGAATTTGGTCCTTATACCTTGGAAAAAGAAATGCCCGAAATTAAACGTTTTTTCTTAAAATCTAAAAAGGCCATTTTGGTTCAATGTTACGGTTATCGTAATCCGGGTATCAATAAAATTTTGTCCGGTTTGGTTAAACGTCGTTATTTACCACATTATGTCGGAATTAATTTGGCAATTCCCGCCGAATCAGAAGCACAAAATATCAAACAGGGTCGTCACTTTACCTATGAGGAAGAATTTGTGTATATGGCCCAAAAGGTTGCCCCCTATTGTGATTATATCGTTTTGAATATGTCGCATCCCAATTCTGAATTGGCAAGTTTAGTTATTGACGGGGCTATTTTTACCTTAATACCGATTATTAAATCAGTGAAGGAAGCAGTGCATTTGGCTGCTCCTATTCAAACACCGCCTGTTTTGTTAAAATTACCGGCCGATATCCCTGTCAATGAAATGCCGGCTATTGTGCAATCTTTAATGGATGCAGAGTGTGATGGGGTAATTGTGTCCGGACCTTTATCGGCGGCACGTAATTCTATGGTTGATTCAATGGATTCTAAATTAAATGCACGGATTACGATGGTTTATGGTGAACCCGGAAAAGATAAAGTGTTGGATACTATCCGTCATATTTATCAATTATCCCGAGGAAAATTGCCTATTGTTTCTTGTGGCGGGGTTTTTTCTGCTCAGGATGCCTTTAATAATTTAAGTGCGGGGGCCTCTTTAATCCAGATGGATGAATCTGCCCTTATTTATTATAGTCCCAGTTTGGTGTTTTCTTTACAAAAAGGGTTATTGAAATTGATGACGGAAAAAGGATATCCGTCTTTGGATAAATTGATTGGTGCCGATTTTCGGATACATGAACAATTTCCACAAAATACCGTTTCAACCAACACTTCAGTTCCTGTTTCAGAAAATACAGTGCCTGTTGCACCTGTGACACAGAGTCAACAACCGAATGTTCCGGTGTCATCTGGAACACAGGAAGGACAAAATCCTTTTTCTAATTCAACACACATTTAACTAAGGACAGAAAAATGTCAAAAGTTGCTGTTTTAATTCCCACTCGTTTGAAATCCACGCGTTTACCTAATAAACCTTTGGCTTTGATTAACGGGAAACCTTTGATTCAACATGTGTATGAGCATGCTTTAGCCGTTCATCCCAAAGAAGACATTTATATTGCGGCGGGGGATCAACAAATTGTGGATGTTGCCCATTCTTTTGGGGCTCAGGCCGTTTTAACAGATCCTTCTTTACCATCCGGAACGGATCGGATTGTGGCCGCAATGAAAGAAATTGACCCACAAGAAAGTCGTTATGATACCGTGGTTAATTTTCAAGGAGATGGTATTAATGTAGATCCAAAACTTAACCATCGATTGGTGGAATT